>WFVN01000289.1 GCA_015491615.1 Gammaproteobacteria bacterium | reverse complement strand
TTCGGCGGTTGCTTGCCGCGCATAGTGCGTGGAGCGGGCCAGGCCCCACAGCCGACACACCCGGACCTTGCCATAGACACGCCGCGCGGAGACCGAGCAGGCCCGGCTCACGGATTCGATCTCCGCTTCCCGAAAGGGGGCTCGCCCTCGAAGCGGGCGATGCGCATCTCCAGGAGTTCCTTGTCCATCATCAGATCACCGACCAGGCGCTTGGCCCGCTTAAGCTGCCGTTCCAAGGCCGCCACCTTGGGATCATCGGTGCGACGCTTCAAGGCCGCCAGACCACCCTCCAGGAACTCATCCCGCCACTGGGACAACACCGAGGCCGGCTGCCCTGTCTCCCAGCTCAGTTACGCTCGGCCGACCAGTGTTTCACGGACTTCTCGCTCATGGACACCTCCTGTCGCTCATTCCACGACCAATTGGGCGTCCAGTTTATTCGGGGGCTACCCAGAAATTATAAATTGCGTTCCCAATACACCCGCAACATGTCCTCGCCCTTGGTGTATTCGAAGTTCACCTCACCCTTGTGGGCGGCCTGGATCTTTTCTCCCAGGACGCGGGCAAGATGAGAATCGGTGGTCGTGATCTCGATGCTGCCGTCATCCTTCTCCTCTAGGCTCATGATCCGGTTGACGGGGTGTTCAGCTTTCTCCGTAGCCTCGATATTGCGGACCTGGTGGAGCATTTCATCTCGGTGTTTGGCCAGATAATCTCCCCTCAGAACGACGAAGGCGGCGGGCACCTTGTCGCGGATACGCTGACAAGCAGGGCAAATTGTCTCCTGCGCCACCTCGGGGGACTCGCCCCAAGCCCAACGACCTTTGTTCCATACGGCACCACAACCGGTACAAACAGAAGGCTCGGGCAATTTCCTGCGTGGCCTGTAGGGGTCATGGATACGCTCCTCGATGAGTCGATCCCTTCGGCCCTGACGCAAATAATCCTGAGGTTTCTTGTGCGCGGTCATCCCCTTCTCCTCAATACGTTGATTCTGATTCTTCATGTGAAGCTTCAACCTGTGTCAAGTGTTTCTCCACCTCTTCCTCGGTCACGTCGTGCCATTGACGGTATGCGTCGGCGACGGCAAACAGAAACCCGCTACGGACGTTGGCACAGTATAGCTCGTCCACTTGCGGCGCGAGGCGCCACAGGGCCTTGTCATGACAAGTGGGCACGGCGAGGATCACCCGTCTGGCACCGTGTTTACGTAAGACCTGAATCGACACCTCGGCAGTCTTGCCAGTGGCCAAGCCATCGTCCACCAGGATAACGGTGCACCCTTTCACGGCCGGTAACCCTCCACTCCCGAAAAAACGTCGCTGGCGCCGACCGACTTTCTCCCGCGCCCGTTCGAGGGCTTTACGCAACTGCACCTCACTAAGGCCCAATTTCTCCACCGCCTCCGCATCGACATATTCCGTGCCGTCGAAAGCCACCGCACCGAAACCGATTTCACTGTTCCATGGCGGCGCGACCTTACTCGTAACGAGGACAGAGAGAGGTGCTCCCAAGCGTTGGGCGATCACCATCGCCACCGGCATGCCTCCAGCGGCAATCCCCAGGACCAAAGGCCGCGCGCTTGCTAGCGGAGCAAGCATACCGGCCAACACCTCACCGGCCTCGTGGCGGTCCGCGAACACAGCGGTACGACCGGTGAGATCGGGAAGGACGACGACATTGTCAGGCCACCTGTGCAAGACACACCTCAAACAACCGGATGATGTTTCCCCACTAGATAGACACTTGTAGCGCGAGGCCCTTCCGAGGTTTCCTCAAGATGAAAACGGACTTCCGAACCTGCCTCCAGACGCTCGAAATCTCCATTCATGACGGCGTTTCGGTGGAAATACACCTCCCGCCCCTCGGACGTAAAGATGTACCCGTATCCCCTTTGTGGATTCAAGGACTGAATCCTACCGTGGGGAGGAACTTCACGGTGCTTGATCTCCGACCTTTCCTTACGAGCCGCGTCCTCCAAACGTCGACGGGCAGCGTCGAAAGCGTCTCGAATAGCGACGTAAACATCTTCATGGGCGTGGTCAAGCTCCGGCTCCCGACTGATGACGATCTCCTTTCCGGGCACGGTAATGTCCAAACGGACATGGTAAATTACCCCTTTGTGCCGGTGACGGTGCCGAGCTTCCACCATCACCCGACAACTCATGATGTGATTATGGTAACGATCCAGTTTGGCTGCCTTCTCACGAATGAGCCCCTCCATGGCAGGAGAAGCCTCCATGTTCCTGAAAGTGATCTGAAGCGGTAATTGCATCTCCACCTCCCCTGCTGTGTTCCGCCAAATCAAAGGCTAGCTTAGCTAGTCCCAGTATGCATCAACATATTCTGGGTTGCCCCCGAATAAACTGGACACCCATTTGGTCGTAGAGTGAAAACGACGGGAGGTGTCCATGAGCGAGAAGTCCGTGAAGCGATGGTCGGCGAAGCGCAAGCAGGCGGTGGTGCTGCGGCTGCTGCGCGGCGAGGGCCTGGATGCACTGAGCCGGGAGACGGGGCAACCGGCCTCGGTGTTGTCCCAATGGCGGGAGGATTTTCTAGAGGCAGGCCTGGCGGGACTAACGAATGGCATTAGATAATTTTTTCATGATCTAACGTGTACTCTTAACCTTCTTTACGAACACTTTCGCGAGCAAATTGCGCCACTGTCTCGTACGGTGTCCGGCCCTGGTTCCGGTAGCCCAGGTGAGGGCGATCGTGGTTGTAGAAATGTAACCACTCGTCCAGGTCTGTTTGCAGGCTGGGCACGTCCTCGTAAAACTTCTCCCGAAACGTCACCCGGAAGCACTCTTCCAGCACCGTGCGGTTGAAGCGTTCCACGAATCCGTTGGTTTGCGGGCTCTTGACTTTGGTGCGCCGATGCTCGATGTCGTTCAACTCCAGAGTAGAAGATATCCTGGCTCAATGACTCGCCAGGGCGACTGGATTCCACGTGGCGTTCCCGGAAACAGGGGTTCTGCTTCTCGATGAAGGCCACCTGCTCCTTCGTCAACCGGATCCCCTTCTCGGCATACTCCCGTTCCAGGGCCAACCACCGGGCGTGGCGGGTGCCCAGATCATGCTCGTTCAGGATCTTTTGGATCGTCACGCTCGAAACGGAAATACCCTCTGCTTTCAGCAAGT
>WFVN01000288.1 GCA_015491615.1 Gammaproteobacteria bacterium | reverse complement strand
TTCGAGGGCGAGCCCCCTTTCGGGAAGCGGAGATCGAATCCGTGAGCCGGGCCTGCTCGGTCTCCGCGCGGCGTGTCTATGGCAAGGTCCGGGTGTGTCGGCTGTGGGGCCTGGCCCGCTCCACGCATTATGCGCGGCAGGCAGCCGCCGAACGACCGGTTCCGGGCCGGAAGCGGGGTCGCAAGCCGGTGTTGTCGGACGAGGAGATGGCGGAGGGAATCCGCGAGGTGCTGCGTGAGGCGGAGGCCCTGGGCTTTCGGGGCGAGGGCTATCGCAAGGTGTGGGCGAGGTTGCGGCATCGGGATATTCCGGCCTCGAAGGAACGGGTGCGGCGCCTGATGCGGGAACACCGGCTGCAGGCCCCGCACTGGGCGGGCCACGATGGGTGCCCCATCCCGGAGGGCCCGAACCGCATGTGGGGTACCGACGCCACCCAGGTCCCCACCCGGCTGGAGGGAATGGCCACGGTGTTCGTAGCCGTTGACCACTTCGTCGGTGACGTGGTGGGCATCCCCGCCGCCCGACGCGGAACGCATTTCGAGGCGCTGGAGCCGATCCACCAGGGGATACGGGGACACTGCGGCCCGCTGGCCCAGGGCGTCGCCGAAGGCCTCGTCCTGCGCCATGACCATGGTCCCCAGTACCTGACATGCCTTCCAGCAGGAGCTCCGCTTCTTGGGCATCGAATCCAGCCCCAGTTTCGTGAGGGCGCCCGAGGGCAACGGTGTGGCCAAGCGGTTCAACCGGACCCTGAAGGAGCAGCTCCTGTGGGTACGGACCTTCGACACCGTCGAGGAACTACGGCAGGCGCTGCTGGCGTTCAAGGAACGGTTCAACCGGCACTGGTTGCTCCAGCGGCATCGCTACGCCACCCCCGCCCAGGTGCGGGCTGCCCACACCCCCGGTGGCGGAGGCAGCGTGAATTTTGTGCAATTCAGTATCCAGGAATTCGGGGGCTTTACACTTCTACGCAAAAAACGGAGAGAAGGGCGGCGGGTAATCGCCCTCTTTTTCGTTCCGGTCTTGATCGTGCATCCTGCATTTTCCGGTCCAACTGGATTGCCTGAATGAAGCGATTCTTGTACCTTGCCATCGCTTTTTTGACGGTGGGATTCACCACGCCCGCTTGGTCGTCAAACCGTGCTGGCGATGGATTGACACATCCCAGCTTTGAGGGTTGGTTGGTCGCCTTTCGTAAAGAAGCTGAGGTAAAGGGTATTCCATCGGCTACCCTGGAGCGGGCTTTGGCACAGGTCGAGTTTCTGCCGCGGGTAATCGATCTGGATCGCAAGCAGCCGGAGTTTACCCTCACTCTGGATGAATACTTGGCGCGGGTGGTGAATGACCGTCGCGTCCGCTTGGGCCGGAAGAAACTGCGCGATCAGGGGCCGCTCCTACGGCGTGTCTCCGCCCGTTACGGCGTTCCGCCACGATTCCTCGTGGCTCTTTGGGGGATCGAGACGGATTACGGGCGCCTGACCGGCGGTTTCAACGCACTTTCTGCTCTCGCCACTCTGGCCTATGATGGACGCCGTGCCCGTTATTTTCGTAGGGAATTACTCAACGCCTTGCGTATTATCGATGCCGGCCATGTCGCCCCGGAAGCGATGACTGGCTCTTGGGCCGGGGCCTTGGGACAGGTGCAGTTCATGCCCTCCACTTTTGTGGGCTATGCCGTGGATGGAGACGACGATGGGCACATCGACTTGTGGGAAAGCCTCGACGACGTCTTCGTATCTGCCGCCAACTATCTGTCTCGTATGGGTTGGAACCCGCGTTACACGTGGGGGCGGGAGGTGCGGCTGCCGAATGGAGCCGAGGTCGCTACCTGGATCGGTGCCAAGAAGACCTTGCGCGCTTGGGCGGACCTAGGGGTGCGGCGCGCAGACGGGACCCCCCTGCCCGTGGTCGCCGGCATGGAGGCGAAGTTGATCCGGCCGGACGGGGAGGGCGGTCGCGCCTTCCTCACATACGCCAATTACGACGTCCTGCTCAAATGGAATCGGGCGGATAAATTCGCCATCGCTGTGGGGACTTTGGCCGATCGTTTGGTGGAGCGACGTTGAATGACCGTCGTCGATGTCGAGCGCGGTGGCGAGGACATGTCGCCGTTTCGGGATGTGGCGTTAAAGGACGATCAGTCAGTCGGTTTCGTATACGGGTGACGAGCGGCGAGCGCCCTTTTGGACAGTTTGCCAGCGAGGAGCAGTGGGTTCAAGAATCCGGTTCCGATTGTGAAACCAAGTGACCGTGGAGGCGTTTGAGATCTTCGTAGAGCGTCTGGGCGCGCCGATCAAGGGCCTCTCGGCGCGCTTTCTCCTCTGCTAGTTGGCGTTCCAGACGATCGATTTGGGCACTCAGGTGCTCCATACGCGGGTTGGCCGTGTCCGCCGCGGAGGTGGACGAGGGCGGTGATCCGCCGGAAGCGGCTATCCCCACACCGACACCAGCGACAAAGGCCAATACCGAGGTCGCAAACCAAGCCTTGAAACCCATCGACAACCTCATGTTCTCGTCCCGTGAAGGTGAAAGGCGGTTCGACCGCCGATTCTGCGTCGCCCCCATGCTCGATTGGACCGATCGTCACCAGCGCATGTTCATGCGCTGCATCACCCGCTATGCCCTTCTGTACACCGAAATGGTGACGCCAGCCAACATCGAGCGCGACCCGGATCGGTATCTGGCCCATCACGGGGCCGAACATCCCTTGGCCGTGCAGCTGGGAGGAAGCGACCCCCGAGCATTGGCACGGGTGGCGCGGATCGCCCTTGGCTACCGATTCGACGAAGTGAATCTCAATCTGGGCTGTCCCTCGCCGCGGGTGGGGGCGGGCGCCTTCGGAGCGGTGTTGATGAAACGCCCTAAGCACGCCGCCGAACTGGTCGCCGCCTTGAGGGACGCAGTTTCCGTGCCGGTGACGGTGAAGATGCGTATCGGGGTGGACGATGTGGACAGCGAGGCTTTCTTTCTCGATCTCGTGGGGCGGCTGTATGAGGCCGGGACCAAGGCGGTCATCGTCCACGCCCGCAAGGCCTGGCTCCAGGGCTTGAGCCCCAAGGAAAACCGCGAAGTGCCGCCCTTGCGTTACGAGCGGGTGCTGGCTGTGAAACGAGCCTTCCCAGGGCTGCCCGTGGTCCTAAACGGCGGCTTGGAAGATCTGGACCAGGCCTGCGCCTGGCTGGATCGTGTCGATGGGGTGATGGTGGGGCGCGCCGCCTACCAGCATCCCCACCGCTGGTTCCTGGTCGACCCACGGATCTATGGCCGGCCCGCCCCGGCGGCAGACCGTTTCGAGGCGCTCGCCGCCTACCGGCCCTACCTCGCCGACGAGCTGGCCTGCGGCACCCCCCTGCATTTCATGGCGCGCCACCTCCTGCCCCTGTTCGACGGCCTTCCCGGCGCTCGTCATTGGCGGCGCCATCTGAGCCGCAACATGCATGCCCCCGGCGCCGGCCTGGCGGTCATCGACAACGCCCTGGCGGCGCTTGAACGCGTTCACACTCCAGAAGGGTCGTACGGCTGTCGATAACCCTCGGGCATACCGAGGGGAGGAACATGACTACGACGCCCGAAGACATCGCCCGATCCGTCACCGACTTGGTTTCCATGCCAGAGATTTGCACCCGCCTGATGGAGGTGATCAATGACGAGCACCGGTCGCTGGACGACGTCGCCGAATTGATTCAGAACGATCCCGCTCTCACCGCCCATATTTTGCGCCTTGCCAACAGCCCTTTCTACGGCCAGAGCGGGCGCATCGACACCCTGCCCAAGGCGATGATGCTCACCGGGACCCAAGCCATCGTCTCCCTGGTGCTGGCCACATGTAGCGTCCAGGCCCTTTCGCGTCTGCCCCAGGGGCGTATCGATCTGCACGCCTTCTGGCATCACGCCGTGACCGTGGCCGCCATCGCCCGCTCCCTCAGCGTGCGTCATCGCCAAGCGCCACCGGATCGTGCTTTCCTTGCTGGTTTGTTGCACGACGTGGGGTTGCTGGCCCTGGCGGTGACGGCTCCGGAGATGGCCACCCTATTGGAGGTGAAACGCGCCAGTTGGCCCGGCCCCAGCCATCGATTGGAAGAGACTTGGATGGGATATCATCACGGTCATGTGGGAGCTGCTTTGTTGCGTCGCTGGGGGTTCCCCGATTGTATTACCTTGGCGGTGGCCAACCATCACGAGCCTCGCGCCGAGGACGGCCACTATGCCCTCCAGCTCACGGTGCAGGCGGCGGACGCCATCGCCCACCGGCACGACGAGAGCCTTGCCAAGAACAAAGAGACTCTCCCCTGGCCAGGCGCGGCTTTGGAGTTCCTGGGTCTGGATGGGGGGGTCGTCGATGAAGTACAAACCGACGTGCGTCAGCACATGGATCAGTTGGCTCGAATGATCATGCAACCCGCGCGTGCCGCCTGAGCGTGGTGCGGCGGTGGCCGAGGTGAGCGAATGATGGACAGAAGGACTTTTCTCAAAGGGATGGGGAGCGGGCTGGGCCTGGTCGCAAGCGGTCTGTCGGGGGCCGCCTTCGCCGATGACGACCCGGATGCCGGTGTACGGGATTATCTCTACAAGATCCGCCACTTCGACCACCATTTTCCCGACGACGTTTATGTGGATGCCACCCATATGCCATTGCTTCAGAGCACCGTGGCGCGCCTCAAACGCCTCATGCGTTACGTCGGCTATGGCAACTTCAACCTCATAGGTTTGGACCGCGCCCTCTACTACGCCCGCAACTACGATGCCATCGGTGCCTTCACGCGCGAGGAAATCGACTGGCTGGAGGAAATTTTCTACACCGATGCCCGCCGCTATGGTTTCTACGGCGAGAAGGTGATCACTGAATTCTCTCACGCCCCCCGTTACCGAGATGTGGTCAAGATCCCGCGCACCGGTCATTACCTCTACAAAGGCGAGCCCCTTGCCTACTACCGCAAGATTCGCCGCGACGTGGGAGAGAGTGTCATCCTCACTTCAGGTATCCGCAGTGTCGTCAAACAGACCTTGCTGTTCCTGGACAAGGCTCGGCGACACCATGGCAATCTCTCTTTGGCTTCCCGCTCCCTCGCTCCACCGGGCTATTCATTCCACGGCATCGGCGACTTCGACGTGGGCAAGGTGGGGTTCGGCAAACTCAATTTCACCGCCAAGTTCGCCCGTACGCGCGAATACCAACGTCTCATCGACCTGGGGTACGTACGCATCCGCTACACCGATGCCAACCCCTACGGCGTTCGCTACGAACCCTGGCACATCAAGATCGTTTGAAACGCGCATCTGCCGGTACACCCCCAGGGCCTGCACCTCGTGGCAACGGCGCTCCATTTTGGGTAATGCGGCGTTCGTCATATGCCGGGGAAACGGCGCGCTCCTGGAAAGGTCATAGCATAGTAAAATCCTCAAATTTGGCTCCAGAGAACCATGAAGGACGCGCCGCGCCCCATTTTCTCCTATCCCCGCTTCTGGGCGGAATGCCTCACCCCGGCCCCCGAACTGCCCATGAGCCGGGCGGAGATGGACGCCTTGGGCTGGGACAGTTGCGACATCGTCATCGTCAGCGGTGACGCCTATGTGGACCACCCCAGCTTCGGGGCGGCGGTGATCGGTCGGGTCCTGGAGGCGCAAGGCTTTCGGGTGGGGATCATCGCCCAGCCCGACTGGCGCAGCGCCGAGCCCTTCGCCGCCCTGGGCCGTCCCAATCTGTTCTTCGGCATCACCGCCGGCAACATGGACTCCATGGTCAACCGCTACACCGCCGACCGCAAGCGCCGCTCCGACGACGCCTACACGCCCGGCGGGAAGGGCGGCTCGCGCCCCGACCGGGCCAGCCTCGTCTATGCCCAACGGGCGCGGGAGGCCTTCCCCGACGTACCCATCGTCCTCGGCGGCATCGAGGCCAGCCTGCGCCGCCTGGCCCACTACGACTACTGGTCGGACAAGGTGCGACGCTCGCTCCTGGTGGACGCCAAGGCCGACCTGCTGGTGTACGGCAACGGCGAGCGGGCCGTCGTCGAGATCGCCCACCGTCTGGCGCGCGGGGTGTCCATCGAAGACCTGTGGGACATCCGCGGCATAGTCCATGTGCGCAAGTCCCTGCCGGCGGACCATGTCCCCGTGGACGCCCGCCACATCGACGCCCCCGGCCATGGTCCCGCCGACCCCCACCCCTACGCCATGGCCGCGGCCAATGATTGCCGGCAGGCGTCGGCGGAGGCGGGGCGGGCGACCCCGGTCCGCTGGCACCGGCGGGAACGGAGCCGGCCCGAGGTGATCGTCCTCCCCGACTTCGAACAGGTGCGCGACGACAAAGACCTCTACGCCCACGCCTCGCGCGTCATCCACCTGGAGACCAACCCGGGCAACGCCCGCCCGCTGGCCCAGCGCCACGGGGACCGCTGGGTGTTCGTCAACCCGCCGCCGCTGCCCCTCACCACCGAGGAGCTGGACTGGGTCTTCGAGCTGCCCTACACCCGCCGCCCCCACTCGGCCTACGGCGAGGCGCGCATCCCCGCCTACGAGATGATCCGCTTCTCTGTGAACATCATGCGCGGCTGCTTCGGGGGCTGCACCTTCTGCTCCATCACCGAACACGAAGGGCGCCACATCCAAAGCCGCTCGGAAGAATCCATCCTGCGCGAGATCGAGACCATCCGCGACCGGGTGCCCGGTTTCACCGGCGTCATCTCCGACCTGGGCGGCCCCACCGCCAACATGTACCGCCTGGCCTGCAAGGACCCCAAGATCGAGGCCGCCTGCCGCAAGCCGTCCTGCGTCTATCCGGACATCTGCCCGCACCTGAACACCGACCACCGCCCTCTCATCCGTCTGTACCGCAAGGCGCGCGCCCTGCCCGGGATCAAAAAGGTCCTGGTGGCCTCCGGCCTGCGTTACGACCTGGCGGTACGCTCGCCCGAGTATGTCCGCGAGCTGGTCACCCACCACGTAGGCGGTTATCTGAAGATCGCCCCCGAGCACACCGAGCCCGGCCCCCTCTCCAAGATGCTCAAGCCGGGCATCAAGACCTACCACCGCTTCAAGCGCCTGTTCGACAAATACTCCCGCGAGGCCGGCAAGGAGCAGTACCTCATCCCCTATTTCATCGCCGCCCACCCCGGCTCCACCGATGAGGACATGCTGAAGCTCGCCCTGTGGCTGAAGGAAAACGGCTTCCGCCCGGACCAGGTGCAGACCTTCCTGCCTTCGCCTATGGCCACCGCCACCGCCATGTACCACAGCGGCCGCAACCCCCTGCGCAAGGTCACGCGTACCAGCGAACGGGTCTTCACCGCCAAGGGCCTGCGCGCCCGGCGCCTGCAGAAGGCCTTCCTGCGCTACCACGACCCGGACAACTGGCCACTCATCCGCGAGGCCCTGCGCCGCATGGGGCGCGAAGACCTCATCGGCAACGGCAAGCGTCACCTGGTGCCGGCATGGCAGCCTGCGACTTCCAGGAAAACGGCCGAAAAACGGTCTATAAAACGGATCGAAAGGGGAGGGCGTCGCTCTCCGGTACGGCGATCGGCCAGACGCACCGGGAGGAGACTGTCATGAAGAAGGTCCATCTGGGTCTGATTTTGGGGATCCTCGCCGCAGGGCCGGCCTGGGCCGGCGGCTCCTGTGCCTACGAGGAGGGGCTCATGGCGCTGGAACGGGGGCACTGGCAACGGGCCGAGGTCATGCTCACCATTGCGGTCCAGGAAGGAAACGTGAAGGCCGGACGTCTTCTGGCACGCTTGCAAGCTCGCGGACACTTGCTCTTGGCCGCGACAGCCGTTTCCTCAGAGACTGGGCTGGGGACCGAAAGGCGGATCCTGCCAAATGATCGGGTCGGTACTGAATAGGGAGAGAGAGTTGATTTGCGGAGCGGTGTCGGAGAGGTTGTCGTAGGCCTGATAGGCGAACAACCCGCCGCCCATCATTCCCATACCGCCCATACCACCACCGCCCATCATGCCACCACCTTGCCGGCATGCGCCGGTACAGATCTGGCCGATCCAGATCACCTTCACCTCGTCGCCAGGGACCCAAGAAATCGTCCCGCCGGTGACTCCCCCTCCCATCATGCCTCCTCCCATCATGCCACCGCCGGGCAGGGTGGCGGATCCAGCCACGGGATTGCGGGTGCCTTGCACCTGGCGAAGGACGAAAGAGTGGATGTCCTGGTCGCTGGGACCCAGGGACACACCGTTCATAAGAGTGGAGTTGATGAGGTCCTGGCGGATGTTCATGTAGTAGCCGATGGCCAGGCCGTTGGCATCGTGGTCGATAAGTTTTTGGAATATTTGGTCGAATTGCGTCCCTTCGGGCGTGATGTCGACGAGCGTTTGCTCGATCTGGACCGCCGCCTGGCCTGGATCCATGGCCCAGCCGGTATTAATGAGCACGATGCTGGTGAGATTTTCTCCCACTGACCCATTGCTGGTGAGGACTTGCCGGGAGGAGAGTCCATTCTCCAAGGCGTTGTCTGCGCGAACGAAACTCTCTTCGCGCAACTCGCCGTTGGGAGTGGGGGAATAAACGACGAGCTGGATATAGCTGCGCCCGTCGGGGGCAGTGATGAGGCGCTGAAGGATTCCTTCTCCGGTGACGTTTACCACACAAGCGTAGCCCGCGGGGCAGGGTGCTGTGAGAGTCCCGTCGGGGTTCGCGGTCCAATTGTCGAAGGGCATCGGCGGGGCGGCCCACGCATGGGCAGCGACGATCAGCGCCGCGTACCCGGCCAGTACCCGCCGCAGGCCTTGTTCCAGCATCGTTTCTCCCCACATCTCGACGGCCTGTCCGGCGGCGTGTCGTTGGATTATTGTTTTTGGAAAGCATAGATTTGAGCACGAAAAATGTCAAAGAATCGGCGTTTCCCGGCCTAAAAAAAGACGGACTCCAGCCGATCGATGGCCGCCAAGTCCGACTCGGGATAGACCGACTCCGGCTTCACCCAACCGCCCGCCCGGTGAGGCAAGAGCAGCAGCTCCGCCAAGTCCCGTTGCAGGGTGTCCATGGGGTCCAGCGGGGATGCGGCCATCGCCCGCAAGGTGGCCTGATAGTCGTAGCCGGCCTCTTTGAAGACGAAACGTACGAAGCGTAACCGTTCCTCTGGTGGGAGCTGACGCGGATTGCCTTCCACCTGTCGGGCGATCTTCTCGTAAGCCTCGGCCAGTTCCTCCAGGACCGCTCGCTGCCCCACGGGGGCGGGAACGAGCGTTTCTTCCTGGCTACAGGAAAACAGGAAAGGGGTAATTATTATTAAAATCAATCTGTTGTAAATCATTTCTCCCATCCCTTGTTTGTTTTCGGGTTTTTGTGACCCAGTGCGCGATATGCCCTCTCTTCGCCGTGCCCCGGCGGCCGCAAACCAAGACGGTTTACGAAGAAACATGGGGCAACGATGCGCAAGAGGGTATTTCCGTGGGTTTTGACGGTGCTCCTTTTCATGGGCGCCTTCAACGATGCCAGTGCCTGGACCAAACAAGACACCCTGTGGGAGATGGCCTACCTCTCCGTGCACATCACCGATTGGGGGCAGACCCTGGACATCGCCGCCCAGTGCCAGTCCGGGGCCTACTACGAGACCAACCCCATCCTCGGTCGCTGCCCCAGCGCCCAGAAAGTGAACACCTATTTTCTCACCACCGCCTTGTTGCACGCCGGGGTCGCCCACGCCCTGCCCCCCAAGTACCGGCGCCTGTTCCAGGCCGGCACCTTGAGCATGCAGGTGGGTTACGTGGCCAACAACGCCAACATCGGGTTGAAGCTGCGTTTCTGAGCCTTTGAAACCTCTCCGGCTTCCAGCGGCCCCGTCTCCGGCGGGGCTCCGTGTTTTTACGCTATCCCATCCCATTTGTCATTGGTGTATCATTTCCGGCCTTTGAATTCAGGGCCGAGTCATGTTGGAAATCAATCCGTTACTGAACAAGATCCGAGACCTCCAAGGGCGCGTGGACGCCCTGAGGGGGTATCTTTGACTACGAGCACAAGAAAGAACGCCTAGAAGAAGTCAACCGCGAACTGGAAGACCCGGAGGTCTGGAACGACCCGGATCGCGCCCAGGCCCTGGGCCGTGAACGGGCCCAGCTGGAACAGGTGGTGCAGGGTCTCGACCAACTCACCCAGGGTCTCAAAGACGCCGCGGAGATGCTAGAGCTGGCCGCCGAGGACGACGATGCCGACCTGGCCCAGGCGGTGGCCGAAGACGTGGAACGCTTCGAGAAGCAGGTCCACGAACTGGAGTTCCAGCGCATGTTCTCCGGCGAGATGGATGCCGCCAACGCCTACATGGACATCCAGGCCGGTTCCGGCGGCACCGAGGCCCAAGACTGGGCCGAGATGCTCCTGCGCATGTACCTGCGCTGGGGCGAGCGGCACGGTTTCAAGACCGAGCTCATCGAGGTCTCCCCGGGAGAGGTGGCGGGCATCAAGAGCGCCACGGTACGTTTCGAAGGCCCCTACGCCTATGGTTGGCTGCGTACCGAGACCGGCGTCCACCGCCTGGTGCGCAAGTCGCCCTTCGACTCGGGCAACCGCCGCCACACCTCCTTCGCCTCTGTGTTCGTCTCCCCCGAGGTGGAGGACGACATCGACATCGACATCAACCCGGCGGATTTGCGCATCGACGTCTATCGCGCCTCCGGCGCCGGCGGCCAACACGTCAACCGCACCGAATCGGCGGTGCGCATCACCCACCTACCCACCGGCATCGTTGTCCAGTGCCAGACCGACCGCTCCCAGCACAAGAACAAGGCCCAGGCGATGAAGCAGCTCAAGGCCAAGCTCTACGAGCTGGAGATGCAGAAGCGGCGCGCCGAACAGCAGGCCCTGGAGGAGACCAAGTCGGACATCGGTTGGGGGCACCAGATCCGCTCCTACGTCCTCGACCAGTCCCGCATCAAGGACCTGCGCACCGGCGTGGAGGTGGGCAACACCCAGGCGGTGCTGGATGGCGACCTGGATCAATTCATCGAGGCGAGCCTCAAGAGTGGACTCTAAGGCATTGAAATGACAGACGAACAACAGCGCATCGACGACGAGAACGAGCAGATCGCCCAGCGCCGGGCGAAACTGGCCGAGCTGCGCCGGCAGACCCCGGTGCCCTTCCCCAACGACTTCCGCCGCAACGTCATGGCCGCCGAGCTGCACGCCGAGTACGGTGACAAGGACGAGGCCTGGCTGGCCGAGCATCCGCGTCGGGTGGCCATCGCCGGGCGCATGATGACGCGCCGCATCATGGGCAAGGCGGCCTTCGCCCACCTGCAGGACATGTCCGGGCGCATCCAGATCTACGTCAAGCGGGACAACCTGCCCGAAGGGGTGTACGCCCAGTTCAAGAAATGGGACATCGGCGACATCCTCGGCGCCGAGGGCACCCTCTTCAAGACCAAGACCGGCGAGCTGACGGTGATGGTGGATGAGATCCGCCTGCTCACCAAGTCCCTGCGTCCCCTGCCGGAGAAGTTCCACGGCTTGGCCGACCAGGAGACCCGCTACCGCCAGCGCTACCTGGACCTCATCATGAACGAGGTCTCCCGTCGCACCTTCCGCCTGCGCTCGGCCATCATCGACCGCATTCGCCGCTATCTCATCGACCGGGGCTTCCTGGAGGTGGAGACGCCGATGATGCAGGTCCTCCCCGGCGGCGCCACCGCGCGTCCCTTCAAGACCTACCACAACGCTCTGTCCATGGACCTGTACCTGCGCATCGCCCCGGAGCTGTACCTGAAGCGCCTGGTGGTGGGCGGCTTCGAGAAGGTCTTCGAGATCAACCGTAACTTCCGCAACGAGGGCCTCTCCACGCGCCACAACCCCGAGTTCACCATGCTCGAGTTCTACGAGGCCTACGCCACCTACGAAGACCTCATGGACCTCACCGAGGACATGCTGCGCACGGTGGCCGAGGAGGTCCTGGGCAGCACCCAGGTCACCTACCAGGGGGAGACCTACGACTTCGGCCGCCCCTTCACCCGCCTCACCCTGAAGGAGGCCATCCTCCGCTACAACCCGGAGCTGACCACCGCCGACCTGGACGACCTGGAGCGCGCCAAACAGGTGGCCGAGCGCCTGGAGATCCCCCTGAAGCCCACCTGGGGGCTGGGCAAGATCCAGTTGGAGATCTTCGAGAAGACGGTGGAACACCGCCTCAAGGACCCCACCTTCATCACCGCCTACCCGGTGGAGGTTTCCCCTTTGGCGCGGCGCAACGACCACGACCCCTTCGTCACCGACCGTTTCGAGTTCTTCGTCGGCGGCCGGGAGATCGCCAATGGCTTCTCCGAGCTCAACGACGCCGAGGACCAGGCAGAGCGCTTCCGCAAGCAGTTGGAGGAACGCGCCGCCGGGGACGAGGAGGCCATGCACTTCGACGAGGACTACATCATCGCCCTGGAGCACGGCATGCCGCCCACCGCCGGCGAGGGTATCGGCATCGACCGCCTGGTGATGCTGTTCACCGATTCGCCCTCCATCCGCGACGTGCTCCTTTTTCCGCACATGCGCCCCAAGGGCCGATGAAAAAAGGCCCGGGCCGGTGATCCCGGTCCGGGCCTCGCTTGGGGTTGCCGCCCCGTTACTTCACTTCGAACACGCCCATCATGCCATTGTCCTCGTGCTCGAGGATGTGGCAGTGGTACATGTATTTGCCTTCGTTGACCACCGGGGTGAAGCGACCCACCAGGCGTACCGTCTCCCCGGGACGCACCAGCACAGTGTCCTTCCAGCCCATGTCGATGCAGGCGGCCTGACCCGCCTCGGTGCTGGTGTCCGCGCAGGAGGGCTCGCGCCCGTTGCGGTCCAGGATCTGGTACTGGATGGCGTGGGCGTGGAAGGGGTGGGGCATCATGGAGTGGTTGGTGATCTCCCACACCTCGGTGATCTCCTGGCCGTTGAGGATGATGGTTTCGTCTGGATCTCCGGTCATGTCGAAGGTCTTGCCGTTGATGGTGAAGCCCATGCCGGCGGCCAGATCACCGTTCTGGCCCATGCCGGTCATCTTGCCCATGTTGCCCATGGCCATGACGAAGGGACGGCGGGTGGTGGTATCGGTGACGTCGTTCGCCCAACGGGTGTTGATGTCGGCCGTGGTCGGCAGGGCGGTGTAGAGGATGACCGGGTCCTGGGCCTGGGTAGTGACGTCGAAGCGCATGATGGGGAAGGCGGCGCCGTTGGGGAGGGTGCCCATCATGTCCATGCCGCTGCCCATGCCACCGCCATCCATGCCGTTCATGCCGCCCATCCCGGACATTCCGCCCATGCTTCCCATGCCACCCGTTCCCGACATGCCGTCCATACCGCTGCCGCCCATGGCGCCGGCCATCATGCCCATCTGCGCGCCCAGGAAGGCGCGGCTGATGAGCACGACCTTGTCGTTCACGGCGTCGCTACGGAAATCGACGACGATCTCCGCCCGCTCGGCCGGTGCCAGCATCAGGTGATCGACTTCAACCGGTTGTGGCAGCAGGCCGCCGTCGGTCCCCACGACCTTGAAAGTGCGCCCGTCCGAGAAGGCGAAGTCGTAGGTGCGGGCGTTGGAGACGTTGTACAGGCGCAGGCGGTACTGGCGCGTCTCCACCGACAGTTTGGGCGCCTCCACACCATTGACGAGGATGCGGTCGCCGAGCATGCCCATGGCGATGTCGCGCGGGCTCTCGGCATAGACCATGGTGTCCGGGGTGCCGTTGCCGTCGGTATCCTTGAAGCGGCGGTCCTGGATCAACAGGGGGATGTCGTAGGGGTAGCCGGGGAGCTGATTGTCGGTCTGGAGCTGGATGCTGAGATCATCCTCGAGGATGAAGATGCCCGCCAGGCCGTTGTACACCTGCTGCCCGGTCTTGCTGTGGGGATGGGGGTGGAACCACAGGGAGGCGGCGGGCTGGTCCAGATTCAGGGTCGGGCTGAAACTCCCGCCCGCGGCGATGGGGTTGTCCGGGCCACCATCCACGTCGGCGGGGATACGGAAGCCGTGCCAGTGGATGGTGGTCTCCTCGGCGAGCTGGTTGTCGATGTTCACCGTCACCGTATCGCCGCGGCGGGCGGTGATGAGGGGCGGGAGCTGGCCGCCGTTGTAACGCAGCATGTTCACGGTCACATCCAGGGGGGCGTCGTTGTGGCGCAGTGACACGATGACGGGCACGTCTTTCTGGACGGTGAGGGAGTAGGTGGCGGCGTTGTCGCTAGAATTGCCGTCTTCGTCGCTCAGGGGGGTGGGCAGGGGCAAATCGACGAGATCGTCGTCGGCGAGGAGGGCCTGGACCTTGGCCTCGGCATCCTGGCGCTGCTGGGCGAGGCGGTCCAGTTGCGCAAGCAGGGCCTGGGCACCCTGGCGATCGGCGATCATACCCGCCAGGCGCTGCCGTTCGGCGTCGCTCAGATTCCCTTCCGCCAGGCGCTGCATGGTGTTCTGGAACAGGGTCTGGCGGGCGCTGGCGTAGCGGTCGCGTACGCCGGCGAGGGGGACGGAGGTGCCGTCGGCGGCTGGCAGGGAAAGATCCTGGTTGCCGGCCTTGCCCTCCAGGGTGCCATCCGTGAGGTCTTCGGCGGCCTTTTCCACCAGTGTAAGGACGTCCTTCGGGTCGAGATTCAGGTCCTGGGCCAGATAGGAGAGGCTCATCGCCCGGTTCTTGGCCAGGGCCTGTTGCGGGGAGTCGGCCAGGGCCTGCACGAGATTGCCCTTGCGGACGAGGGTATCGCCGGAGACGAGGCCGCCGGTGGGATTGGTGTCGGCGATCCATTCCTGCTCCACCAGGTCGATGGCACTCTGCAGGGCCTGGACGGGCGCCTCGCCGGCCGCCACTTTCTCGCGCACCAGGCGGGCGAGGAGGGTGGTCTCGGGAGTGAGGGCGGCATACTCGCCGTTCTCCAGGAGCTGCAGACATTCCTCGGCGGTGAAGACCGTTTCCATCACCGCATCGCCCAGGTCCACTGTCTCCCCCGTGGCCTCGTCCACGTAGCTGCCGCCGCGGGCGCGGATGTACACCAGCTCCGTTTGCGCCATGCCTTCGTGGCGCACGGCGAAGATGCCGTTCTTGCTCACCCCGGAGGCGATACGGTTGCCCTCGGCATCGACGATCTCGATGGTGGCTCCATCCACGGGGCCCTTGAGCAGGCTGCCGTAGATGATGTCCTCGCCGTCCGAGTTGGAACAGCCGGAGAGGGCGGTGATACCGGCGAGGGCCAGGGCGAGGGCGAGGGGTTTCAGTTTTGGTCGAGTCATGGTCGCAGCCCCTTGGAAAACCTGCGTGCAGGAAATAAGGTAATTGTTTCGCCGACCGTTTCGGCGGCTCCCTGGGTGTATCGACCCGTGACCGGAAACTTTAATGGGAAATTATTCCCAAATAAACCGGGGGGAGCCGGGGGAATTCAATGGGGGACGTCGTCGCGCAGACGTTCCAGCCACAACAGGCAGGCCCCGGCGACGGCGCTGGGGATGACCAGGAGATTGACCAGGGGAACGGCGGTGGCCACCTGGGTGACGCCGCCGAAGCCCAGTACCAGGCCCCGGTGACGACGCAGGTATGGGCGTTGTTGGGAAAAGGGGATGCCCTGGGCGCTGTAGGGGTAGTCCAAATATTCCTGGGCCAGGATCCAGGCGTTGAACGCCAGCCACAGGGGCGAGGCCAGCAGGTTCACCCCGGGGATAAAGAAGGCGATGCCGAAGGGGAAGGCCCACTTGAGGAAATAGGCCAGCTTGCGCAGTTCCTCGCGCACCGCCACCCCCGCCTCGGCCAGGGCCGCGTGCCAGGGGCGCTCGGGGGGCTCATCGGACAGGGCGCCGGCGCGGCGCAAGATGGTCTCGGCGAGCAAGGCGTTGAAGGGGGCAGCGATGATCCCGGCAAGGAAGGTGAACAGGGTGAAGCCGATGACCAGGAAGGCCAACCCCAACAGGGGCCAGACCAGCCATTCGATCCATTGCAGCCATTCCGGCAGGCGCTGGATCTGTTCGTCCAGGAAGCCCCCCAGCCAGGTGATACCCAGCCAACCGAGGATGGCGAACAGAGCCACGTTGATGGCCAGGGGGAGGGCCACGTAGCGGCGCAGGCCGGGGGTACGGATGAGGGCGAAGCCCTTGAGGAGATAGGCGGCGCCGGTGAGGGGGTTGTCTTTCATGGGTTAGCCTCGGTGGGCTGGAGGGTGAGGGGAGGCTCGCCGGTGACGGCGCAGCGGGCCAGGCGGGCGGCGCCCACCGCCGCTTCCTGTTGCGCCGCCGGGGCCACGGGCACTTGCAGCAGACGTCGGCGCAGGGCGGTCCAGGTGGGGTTGGATGCCCCGCCGCCGGTGGTCCACACGCGCCGCAGGCGGGTGCCGGCTCGTTCGGCCAGCAGGCGGTAGCCCTCGGCCTCGATGCGGGCGATGCCCTCCAAAAGGCCGTGCAGAAAGCGCACGTCGTCGGCGGGGCGCGGTTCCAGGCGCGGTGGGCACTGGGAATCGGCGACGGGAAAGCGCTCACCGGGAGCGGGGAGGGGGTAGTAGTCCAGGCCGGAGTCTTGGTCCGGATCGATATGCTCGGACAAGGCCCGCAGGCGCTCCGGGGTGAAGAACCGGGCCAGCACCGCGCCGCCCGAGTTGGAGGCCCCGGCGGCCAACCAGACTTCCCCCAGGCGATGGCTGTAGATACCCCGGGCCGGGTCGAACACCGGCCGCGTGCCGGCCAGTTTCAGTGCCAGGGTGGTGCCCAGGGCGGTGACGCCCTCGCCCAGCCCCTCAATGCCGGCAGCGAGGGTGGCGGCGACGCTGTCGGTGGTGGCGGCGGCCAGGAGAGCACCTGCGGGCAGGCCCAGGGTGCGGGCGGCTTCCGGGGACAGGCGCCCGGCTGGCGCTCCCGGCGGTAGGACCTCAGGCAGGGGGAGGTTGGGGGCCAGTGTTCTCAGCCACTCGGGCCAATAGCGCGCGACGGGGTCGTAACCCAGCTTGAGGGCGTTGTTCTCGTCGCTGACGCCCGAGGCGCCCAAACGTTCCAGGAGCCAATCGGCCTGGGTGAGGATGCGCGCGCGGGGGTGCGCCTGTAGGAGTTCCAGGGCCTTGGCCAGGCCCGAGCCGGCCCCGTGGGCGCCGGATTCGGGCGGGGCGACCTGGGCGATGCGCTCGGCGGTGGCCGTGGCGGCGCGGTCGTCGTACATGCGCGCCGGGCCCAAAGGTTCACCCCGCTCATCCACCGCCAGCACCGTTCCCGAGGTGGCGTCCAGCCCGATGGCGGTGACCCGCTGGCGGGCCGGTTCAGGGAGAGTCGTCACCGCCGCCACCAGGGCACGCCACCAGCCGGGTGCGTCCTGGAAGGCATGCCCGGCCCCGTCCCGACGCGAAGGGGGCAGGGGCGCGCGGCCCAGATGCGCCAGATTCCCCGAGGCATCGACGAGGGCGGCGCGCACGCCGGAGGTGCCCACGTCGATGCCCAGGAACGAGGCGTCGGTCATCAGGGGAGACTGACCGGCGGCGCGGGTTGCCAATCGGGGGCGCGGTGCTCGGCCACCACGGTGGTGTAGATGCCGCCGCGCACGTTGAACTCGGCGGTGAGGCGCATGAAACGGGGCGCGGTGGCGGCCACCAGATCGTTCAGGATCTGATTGGTCACCGCTTCGTGGAAGGCGCCCTCGTCCCGGTAAGACCAGATGTACAGCTTCAGGGACTTGAGCTCCACGCAGCGCCGGTCGGGCACGTACTCCAGATGCAGGGTGGCGAAGTCCGGCTGGCCCGTCTTCGGGCACAGGCAAGTGAATTCGGGGATACGGATGCGGATGGTGTAATCCCGCTCCGGATGGGGGTTGTCGAAGGTTTCGAGGTCCTTGCTGGGTCGGGTAGGCATGAATTTTTCCCTGTGCTAGCTTAGCCCGTCATTTTAACCCACTCGCTGGATTCCATGCGCCTCAGCCGAATCAAACTCGCCGGCTTCAAGTCCTTCGTGGACCCCACCACCCTGCGCCTGGAGAGCAACCTGGTGGGGGTGGTAGGCCCCAACGGATCGGGCAAGTCCAACATCATCGACGCGGTGCGCTGGGTGATGGGGGAGAGCTCGGCAAAGCACCTGCGCGGCGAGGCCATGGCCGACGTGGTGTTCAATGGCTCGGCCAGCCGCAAGCCCGTCTCTCAGGCGAGTGTGGAATTGGTGTTCAACAACGCCGACGGGCGCCTCGGCGGCCCCTACGCCCGCTACGCCGAGATCTCGGTGAAGCGGGTGGTGAACCGCGACGGCCAGTCCCAGTACTTCCTCAACGGCACCCGCTGTCGCCGTCGCGACATCACCGACCTGTTCCTGGGCACCGGCCTGGGGCCGCGCAGCTACGCCATCATCGAACAGGGCATGATCACCCGCCTCATCGAGGCACGCCCCGAGGAATTGCGCGCCATCATCGAGGAGGCCGCGGGCATCTCCAAATACAAAGAGCGCCGGCGGGAGACCGAGACGCGCATGCGCCACACCCACGAAAATCTATCCCGCCTCAAGGACATACAAGAAGAAGTTGAGAGGCAACTGGAAAAATTGGCGCGACAGGCGCGTACCGCCGAGCGATTCCAGGCCCTGCGCGCCGAGCAGCGCCGCCTGAAGGGCGAGCGCCTGGCCCTGGACTGGCGCGCTCTGAGCGAGCGTCTGGAGGCGCTGCGGCGGGAAGAAGAGGCGGCCCACACCGCCCTGGAGGCGGCCCGTGCCCGCCAGCGCGAGCTGGAGAAGACGGTGGAGGCCCTGCGTGCCGAGCGGGAGGCGGCCGAGACCCGCTTCAACACTGTTCAGGCCCGCTACTACGAGAGCGGGGCGCAGCTGGCGACCCGGGAACAGGCCCTGCGCCATGCGCGTGAGCGCCTGGCCGCCCTGGAGAAAGAACGGGACCGCCTGGAGACGAGTCGGGGCGAGGCCCAGGCCGCCAGCGAGGGGGACGAGGCCGAGCTGCAACGCCTGGAGAAGGAGCTGGAGAGACTCGTCCCCCGAGTGGAGGTCCTGCGCGAACGGGAGGCGGAGGCGCGTGAGGCCTTGGAGACGGCGGAGGCGACCCTCGCCCAGTGGCGAGCGCGTTGGGACGCGCACCTGCAAGGCGCCGACGAGCCGCGCCGCCGCGCCGAAGTGACCCGCACCCGCATCGAACACCTGGAGCGGCGCCTGGAAGAACTCGCCCAGCGGGCCCAGGCCGTCGAACGGGCCCTGGAGGAGGACGACATCCCCGCCTGGGAGGCCGAGCGGGAGGCTCTGGAGGCGGAGCTGGCCGAGTGCCGTCGATTGGAAACGGAAGCCGCGACCCGTCTCCAGGCACTCGATGCCGACCTCGCCGACCGCCAAACGGCCCTGGAGGAGACCCGCGCCCGGCTGGATACCCTGCGCAAGGATCGGCAACGCCTGCACGGGCGGCGCGAGGCCCTCCAGGCCCTCCAGGAACAGGCCCTGGAGACCTTCGACGGGGCCGGCGACTGGCTCCGCGAACGCGGCCTGGATGGGGCGCCCCCCTTGAGTGAGCGTCTGCAGGTGGACCCGGGCTGGGAACGCGCCGTGGAAGTGGTCATCGGCCGCCTGCTCCAGGGGCGCCTGGTAGACGACCCCGACACCCACGTGGACGCACTGGCGGCGGCCGACGGCTTCGACCTCGCCCTCCTGGCCAATGCCTCCTGGGTACGGGGCGAGCGTGGCCTCGCCGCCCACGTCACCGCCCCGGTGCCCCTCCTGCCCCGGCTCGAACGCATCCACACCGCCCCCGATGGGGAGACGGCCCGGGCCATGCGCGCGCGCCTCGCCCCCGGCGAGTCGGTCGTCACCCCCGACGGCCTGTGGCTGGGACCGGGCTGGGTGAGCCTGCAACGGCGCGCCGACCCCCTCCAGGGGACCCTCGCCCGCACCCGCGAGCTGAAGGCCCTGGCCGAGGAGGAGACCGTCCTGGAGGCGCGACTGAAAGACACCGAGGCCCGCGTCCGCGCCCTGGCCGAGGCGGTCATCGCCCTGACCGGCGAACGGCGGGAGGTGGAGCGCGACCTGCAGGCGCAACGCCGCCGCCATGCCGGCCTGGAAGGGCGTCTGGAGGGCCTAGACCTGCGCATCCGCCAACAACGCGAGCGCCACGCGCAGTTGCGTGAGGAGGCCGAATCCCTCGCCGAACGACGGATCGAAACCCGCGAGGCACTGACCGCCGCCCGCCGCGAACTGGAGAACGCCCTGGAGGCCATGGAAGCCGCCCGTGCCCAGGGCGAGGCCCTGCGCGAGGAGGGCGAGGTCCTCCAGAGCCGGGTGGAGGAGGGGCGCCCCGCCCTGCGCGACCTGGAACGGGACCTGCGCGGGGCGGAGATCCGGGAACAACGCCTGCGTACCCAGATCCAGGCACGGCGCGAACACCTCGAACGTGCCCGCGCGCGCCTGGAGGAGATCAGCGAACGCCTGACGGCGGTGACGGAGGAACTGCAGGCGGCCGCCGCCCCCCTCGCCGCGCAGGAAGACGCCCTGGCGCAGGCCCTCGCCGCCCGTGCCGAACTGGAGAAAGATCTGAACGAGGCGCGCGCCGCCGTGGAGGGCAAGGACCACGACCTGCGCGAGCGGGAACGGGAACGCCTGGAGGCCGAACAGACCGTGCAACGGGCCCAGGAGCACCTCGACGCCCAGCGCCTGGCGGTGCAGGAAGCACGCGTGCGCCGTCAAGCCCTGGAGGAACGGCTCGCCGCCGACGGCCTGGACCTGCGAGCCTGCCTGGACGAGCTGCCCGCGGACGCCGACGCCGTCGACTGGGACCGCCGCCTGGACGAACTGGCGCGCGCCATCGAGCGGTTAGGCCCCATCAACCTGGCGGCCATCGACGAGCACCGGGAACTTTCCCAGCGCAAGGCCTACCTGGACAGCCAGCGCGCCGACCTGGAGGAGGCCCTGGCTACCCTGGAGAACGCCATCCGCCGCATCGACCGGGAGACCCGCAGCCGCTTCAAAGAGACCTTCGAACGCATCGACAAGGGCCTGAAAGGCCTGTTTCCGCGCCTATTCGGCGGCGGCCAAGCGCACCTGCAACTCACCGGCGAGGACCTCCTGGACACCGGCGTGGCCATCATGGCCCGTCCGCCCGGCAAGCGCATCACCAACATCCACCTCCTCTCCGGCGGCGAAAAGGCCCTCACCGCCGTCGCCCTGGTGTTCGCCATCTTCCAGCTCAACCCGGCCCCCTTCTGCATGCTGGACGAGGTGGACGCCCCCTTGGACGAGGCCAATGTGGGCCGGTTCTGCCGCCTACTCGAGGAGATGTCCCAGCAGGTCCAGTTCATCTTCATCACCCACAACAAGGCCACCATGGAAGTGGCCGAGCAATTGAACGGCGTGACCATGCATGAACCTGGCGTCTCCCGCCTCGTCACCGTGGACGTGACCGAGGCGGTGGTGTTGGCCGAAGCCTAGAATCCGGGACCGAAGATCAAGAACCAAGAGGAACGCACATGGCCGTACCCGAATCCGTCCGCCGCCGGGTGGAAGAACTCCGCAAGGAGATCAACTACCACAACTATCGCTACTACGTCCTTGATTCTCCAGTTATTCCGGACGTGGAGTACGACAAACTCATGGAGGAACTCAAGCGCCTGGAGGCCCAGTATCCGGAGCTCGTCACCCCCGACTCACCCACCCAGCGGGTGGGCGCGCCCCCGGCCAAGGAATTCCGCCAAGTGCGCCACGAGATCCCCATGCTCTCCCTGGACAACGTCTTCGACGAGGCCGGTTTCCGCGAATGGGACCGGCGCGTGCGCGAGGGGCTGGGCAAGGACGCGGTGGAATACGCCGGCGAGCCCAAATTCGACGGCCTGGCGGTGAGTCTCTTTTACCAGGACGGCGTCCTCACCCAGGCGGCCACCCGCGGCGACGGCTACGTGGGCGAGGACGTCACCAACAACGTACGCACCATCCAGTCGGTCCCGCTGCGCCTCATCGGCGAGGGCTGGCCGCGTGTCCTGGAGGTGCGCGGCGAGGTGTACATGCCCAAGTCCGGCTTCGAGCGACTCAACCGGGAGCTGGAAAAACGGGGCGAGAAGACCTTCGCCAATCCCCGCAACGCCGCCGCCGGCAGCCTCCGCCAGCTGGACCCCAACGTCACCGCCCAACGCCCCCTGGACTTCTCCGCCTACGGCTTCGGCAAGGTGGATGGGGGCGAGCTGCCCCGCCGACACAGCGAGATCATGGACCGCTTCATGGAGTGGGGCATCAAGGTGGCCAAGGAGCGCACCCGGGTGACCGGCGTGGAGCCGGCGGTGGCCTACTACAAGGCCATGCTGGACAAGCGCGAGTCGCTCGATTTCGACATGGACGGCTGCGTGTTCAAGGTGGACCGCCTCGACGAGCAGGAGAAGCTGGGCTACACCACCCGCGCACCGCGCTGGGCCATCGCCTACAAATTCCCCGCCGAGGAGGCCGTCACACGCGTCCTGGACGTGGTCTGGCAGGTGGGGCGCACCGGCGCCCTGACCCCGGTGGCCAAGCTGGAGCCGGTGCACGTGGGCGGGGTCACCGTTTCCTCCGCCACACTCCACAACATCGACGAGATCCGCCGCAAGGACATCCGCATCGGTGACTGGGTGTGGGTGCGCCGCGCCGGCGAGGTGATTCCCGAGGTGGTGCGGGTCATCAGGGAGCGCCGCCCCCCCGACGCCAAGATCGTGGAACTGCCCAAACGCTGCCCGGTGTGCGGCTCCGAGGTCATCAAGCCGGAAGGGGAGGCCATCGCCCGCTGCACCGGCGGCCTTTTCTGCCCGGCCCAGCTCAAGGGCCGTATCCTCCACTTCGCCTCCCGCCGCGCCATGGACATCGACGGGCTGGGCGAAAAGCTGGTGGACCAGCTGGTGGACAAGGGCCTGGTGAAGGACGTGGCCGACATCTACTACCTCACCAAGGAGCAGCTCCTGGGCCTGGAGCGCATGGGCGAGAAATCGGCCCAGAACCTCCTCGAAGCCATCGAGCGCAGCAAGCACACCACCTTGGCCCGTTTCCTCTACGCCCTGGGGATCCGCGAAGTGGGCGAGGCCACCGCCGCCACCCTGGCGCGCCACTTCGGCTCCTTAGAGCGCATCATGAATGCCAGCGAGGAGGAACTCATGGAAGTGCCGGACGTGGGACCGGTGGTGGCCCAGCAGATCCGCGCCTTCTTCCGCCAGCAACACAACCGCGAGGTCATCGACAAGCTCAAGAAGGCCGGCGTGTACTGGGAGGAAGGGGCGCCGGAGGTGGGGTCCAACCCCCTGGAGGGCAAGACCTTCGTCCTCACCGGGGCTTTGGACTCCATGACCCGCGACGAGGCCAAGGAACGCCTGGAGGCCCTGGGAGCCCGCGTCAGTTCCTCGGTCTCGCGCAAGACCGACTTCGTGGTGGTGGGGCACGACCCCGGCTCCAAATATGACAAGGCCCGGGCCCTGGGCGTGCCTACCCTGGACGAGGCCGCCTTCCTGGAACTGCTCCACCAGGCCGAGGCGGGCGAGACGCTGGAGTGAGAACGGCATGAAAAACGGCGTGCCCCATGCGGGGTACGCCGTTCATTCCGCGGGCTGACACGGATCAGGGCTGCGCCTTGATCTCCACCTGCGCCTTGGACTTGAGGGACTGGATGTAGTCCTGGATGGTCTTGTCCTGGACGATGGTCTCGATCTGCCCTTTCACTTGCTCGAAGCTGGGGGGCTGCACGTCGCGGGTATCCTCCAGCTTGATGACGTGCCAGCCGAACTGCGTCTTCACCGGCACGCGGGAGTACTCACCCGGCTTCATCTCGGCCACCGCGTCGGCGAAGGGCTTGACCATCTGGCTGCCGGAGAACCAGCCCAGATCCCCCCCCTGCTGGCCGGAGGGGCCGATGGACTTTTTCTTGGCAAGCTGGGCGAAGTCCGCGCCCTTGCGCAGTTCCTTGATGATGTCCTTGGCCTCCGCCTCACTCTCCACCAGAATGTGGCGGGCCTTGTATTCCTTACCGGCCCCTTCCTGCACCTGGGCCTTGTACATCTCGCGCATGGCCTGCTCGGTCACCGGGTTCTCCTGGAGCAGGCGACGAATGCGCATGCTGGTATAGAGGTTGTGCTTGAGTTCCTCTAGTTCCTTCTGCACTTCCGGATCCTTGTCCATGCCGGTGCGCAGGGCGTCCTGGTAGATGAGTTCCCGGTTGATCAGTTCGTCCAGGAGTTTGCGCTTCTGATCCTCGGTGAGGGAATGGCCGGCACGCTGGCCCAGGCGCATGCGTTTGTAGTGTTCGAAAGTGGACTGGGTGATGGGGGCGCCGTTGACCACGGCGAGAACCTTGTCCTCGGCGCTCGCGATGGCGGACATGAACGTGGCGGACAGGGCGACAGTGGCGCCCAGGGCCAAAGCGGAGAGTCGTTTCATGGGTTCAATCCTTTCGATGGGCTTCTTCAGGGGCCCGGGCGCGGATCGCCAGGGCGTGGATATCGCTTTCCATGAGGTCGGCGAGGGCATCATAGACCAAGCGATGGCGTTGCAATAGGGGCAGGCCGGCGAAACGCTCGCTGACGATGGTGACACGGAAATGCCCCTTGCCCGAGCGAGCGCCGGCATGACCGGCATGCAGGTGGCTCTCGTCCTCCACCTCCAGCACGGTGGGGGCGAGGGCCGCCTGCAGACATTCACGGATGCGTTCGCGGCGTTCACTCATGGCAGGACCTTCTTGAAAGGGTAGACCTCCACCTGGGCATAGACCCCGGCGGCCTTGTAAGGATCCGTCTCCGCCCATGTCCGGGCCGCTTCCAGGGATTCGAAATCGGCCACCACCAGGCTGCCGGTGAAACCGGCTGGACCAGGGTCCTCGCTGTCCACCGCCGGCAAGGGACCGGCCAGCAGAAGGCGCCCTTCCTCACGCAGGGCTTCCAGGCGGCGCAGATGGTCGGGGCGCGCGGCCTTGCGTTTCTCCAGGGAATGCGGATGGTCTTGGGCGAAGATCATGTACCACATAGGGGCCTCCTGGGCGATGTATATGACGGGCCGGATTGATGCTTGCATGTCAAAAGCGTTTTGGTTTAGGATATGGCCATCCTGATGCGGGGTGGAGCAGTCCGGTAGCTCGTCGGGCTCATAACCCGAAGGTCGCAGGTTCAAATCCTGCCCCCGCTACCATCTTCAAAAAAGCGCCTTTGCGGGCGCTTTTTTCGTTTCCTACCCCTCCCCCTTCAAAAAATCTTCGAGACTCCCAGGTAAAAGCGGTAACCGCTGTAGTAAAGATATTCCTTGTCCGCCTCGTCCTTATGGCTGGTATAGAACAGGCTCGTCTCCACATAAGGAGAGACGCTCGCCCAGGGCACTTCAATTCCGAGACGAAATCCCGTGCGAAGGAGGGTGTCGCTGCCCGAGAAGCGATCTTCCAACTGGATCTTATCGGTGCCCACCTGGGCCGTCATGAGAGTGTCGTAAGCGTAAGGCAGATGGCGATAGCGCACCTCTGCCGTTCCTTCCAGGCGGGAGGCGATTCTGCGCGTAGCGGAAAAGCTAAGGGAAACGACGGTGCCGATATTGGAGCCGCTCTGCCGATTGCTGGCGGAGAGGTCGTTACCCACGAAGAAGGCCTGATTCAGATCGTAGCGCCCAAAGGGTTCGAGACTCACCCGCGCCCGCAGCACGGAGCCTTCGGCGGTTCGCAAATAGGTGCCCACCTGTAGACCGCTGGTGAGGGCGGCGAGGGTGCTCTGGCTATCGTAACGGATGCCGCCCAGCTCGGTGTACTGACCGGTGCGGTCGAAATCGAGGAGATAGCGCGAGACCACCCAGCCGACACTGATCATGAAGTCGTCGTCGAAGGCATGGACGTAATCGACGAGGTCCAGTTGGCCGTCTGCCCATTGGGTGCTGAATCGACCCAGCATGGCACCACTCCGTCGATCGCGCTCCTCAAGTTCTCCATACAGGGCCGTGTAACACAGACGTGATTGCCAGCGTGCGTCCATGTTCCAGGCCAGGGCCAAGCACAGATCGGGATCCAAGCGTTGTTGGTTGCCATAGACGGGCAGGGCCAAAGTGGAAGGATAAAAGTCGTGGCGTCGCTCGTTCAGAATTCGGAACAAGGCCATGTCACCAGGGGGAGGAGAGGGTTGGGGGGCGACAGCCGATGCCGCCTCGCTAGCGGAAGGTGAGGGAGTGGCGGCGTCACCGCTGTCGTCTTCGACCACTGGAACGGCAGGCTGGATCTCCGCAGGGGCTGGAACAGCGGGTGGTGGAGGGGCGATCGGCGCCCGTGGAGAAGGCTGCGGCGCGGGGGCTGGCGGCGTTTCGATTTCCGCCTCCAGCTCATCCAACGGCATGCCGAGCACCGCGAGACGCAGGGGTTCTTTTGCATGAGTGAGGGAGGAAAAGATCAGCAGTAGCGTGAGGGCGAAGAGACGCATGGTCTTCAGCTATCGTATCGGTAGTAAAGGGCCGTGATCTTGGGACGGCCCGCGGGGGTGGCGATGGCTTCGATGGTCAACGTGCCGGTGAAGGTGCGTTCCTTGCCCCTCTTGGTCACTACATGGGCGGTAAAGCGTCCCACCCCGGTGGAAACCATACCGGAAGTCTGCCATTCGAGGGGACCGATTGCCAAGCGACGGGTTTGGGTGACGCGGAAGAACTGGCCGTATTCGTTGAGGATGGCGTCGCGACCGCTGTTTTCGTTGGTGCGAATGTTGGGGTCGAAAATCTCTGCAAGGACGTGTTCGTCGGCATTTTCGTAAGCCCATTGGAAACGGTGGACGAGGTTGTCCAAGGCCTGCACGGCCAGCAACGGATCCTGGCCATCGGGCGCAGGGACGAAACTGGCGAATTCGGAGTCCGTTTCCGTAGGCGTGTGTCCCTCCGGAGCGACTTCTGTCTCGCTATCGGCGACGGGCGCCGCTGGTATTTGTGAATCGCGCTCTTTCGCGGCTTCGGAAAGACGGGGCGAGGGTGGAGGAGACGACACCGTTTCTCCCGGGGGCGCCGCGGCGGTTTCGAGGGGCGGCTCAGCCTTGGCGACGAGGGTTGCTGGTTTCCTCGGCTCTTCAATGCGCGGTTTCGTCTCGGGTGCAGGAGTCGCTACGGGAGGAGTTGGTTTCTCATCCGTCCGCGTTCGGGGGGCAGCAGGTGAAGTTGGCGCTGTCTTGACCGGTTGTTCCACCGGTTGGGTCGTCACCTCTTGCTTGGCCACGCGGCTGGGGGGTTGTCCCCCGGTTTCGGTTTCGGACCGTCCCTCAGGTTGGGCGGGCGGCGTACGGGTTACCGGGATGGGGGTATTGGGACGTTCTCCTGGAGAAGTTTCCGCTACCGCCTGCGGAGGGGGGACGTCTCTGGTTTCGTCGCTCTGCAACAGAACGAGGCCGGCCAAGACCAGCATGACGAGAGCGGCTGCGGCGAGGAACAAACCTCGGCGATTGGCGGCCGGTGCTTCATTTTCCGGTCGGGAGGTGGAAGAAACAGGGCTCTCGGCCGTAGGGGGAGGCGGCGAGGGTTGTTTCGTGTCGTTCGTCGTTCGCGTGCCTTTGCCTTCGTCCGTGTGTCGTGGGTTGCCTTTCCCTACTTCGGGTCGCCCTCTGGTGGACTTGGCCTTGGACGAAGATCTGGGCTCGTCGGCCACTGTCGGTTCGGTCGCTCGGGATGGCTCGGCCGTTCCCCCCGATTTTTGCCTTTCGTGGGTGGGGCGGGGCGGAGACGACTTCACCGTGGCGATGCCCTCATCGGGCGTCGTCTTGCCTCCTATGGTTTCGCTCGTACCCCCGCGGGGGGAGGTGGACGGCTTCGGTCGTTCGACGACGATCCCGGGGTGGGTCTCCTTCGGCTTGCGGGTGTTGTCGGTGGGATCCACCAATTGAACGAGTCGGGTATGGATCCGTCGCTGGTGCCGCAGGTAGGCATGCGTCATGAACAAGTCGGCGTAATAATTGATCTCGCGGGGAATGCCGCGCGAGCGCGCATGGAGCCACTCCACCACGTCATCGTCGAAAAGGTCTCCGTTGTCGTGTCCGGCGGCTTTGAGGCGGTGGGTGATGTAGGCACCCGTGTGCGCCACGTCCAGGGGGGGGAGGAGGAGTGGCTTCGCGGAGACCTGGTTGGCGGTGAGCAACTCCAAGGCTTCTTGGTCTTCCTTTTCACTGAGGGTCGCCACCACGTGGAGCAAAGGGGTATTGTCGATACGGATCTTGATCAAATAGACCAGTTTCTGTAGAGCCTGGGAGTCCATGCGGTGGACGTTGTCCAGCAACAGGACGTTCTGGATGCCCCCGAGGCGTGACGAGGCGAGGAAGCTCTCGAACCATGTGAGATACTGTTCCTCACTCTGGGAAGGGTATTCCAGCCCGTAGGCGAGGGAGAGCGATTCAAACAGGTCGGCGCGCTGGCCAGCGACGTCGATGTAGGCGCAGTTATGTCCCTGTTCGATGCTGTGCAGGGCGAGCAAGTGGAGGAAGAACGACTTCCCGCATCCGGGTCGGGCGACGACGAACTGGGGGCTGCGACCATTGCCGAGGCCTCGGGTCACTTCCGTCCAGAGTGCCTTCAGACCCGGACTCCAGTAGGTGAGATCGGGTTCCAGCAGGAAGTCGAAGGGTGCGCGAGCAAGGGAGAAATGGTTTAAATACATTTTCTCAATATGTTTTCTTCGTGAAGAAGGTGGCTCGGTCGAATCGGGCGATCGAGGAATTGACAGAGTTGTATTCTTGCGTGAGTGGGATATAGTAGCACGCAGGCCGGGTGGTCAGTGTAAAACATCGACCACGTTCCTGGGAAAGGCGACACCCCATGTCCGCACATCCAAAATTAGATGAACAGAAGCTTACTGACCCGGTCGGTTTAGTTCTTCGTTATCAGGCGAATCTGCGCCTCGGCGCCGATTTCTATTTTCCTGATGAATTTTCTAGGTTAAGCGGGCTCCTTGATGGAGCCGTCCGCAACGGGCGCGAGAAGGCCAAAGAGCGCCTTGCCCGAGCTGCCTCCATCTTCGAGCGCATAGACCGTCAGTACGAATCTCGAGCAGCGGAAATCCGTGGGCTCCTCGAAGACTTCATACACACCGCCCGGCAATGGGACAACGACGATCCCCGTATTATGCGGGGCCTGGAAAGGGCTCGTTGCCGTTTGAATTTCGGCAATCCGCGCGCGGCATTGCGAGAAGCGCGTGCTGTGCTCGACCACGCCCTCGCGGGTGAACGGCGTGCTCATGCGCTCCCCAACCACCACCCGGGGATCACCTCGATCACGGCGCGCGCCCTACCTGTGGAGCGCCTGTTCTCCTTCCTCGACAAGGCGCAGCAAGTGACGGCCCAGCACCGTTATCTTACTCTCATGGAAAAGGATCGGCTGCAAGCAGTCGGGCAGTGGTTCGGCGCCCCTGTGGTGGAGGTCGCCACCACTTTGTTGGTACGAGCGGTCCACGATCGCAACCATGTTTCCTATCTGGTCTGCATGGACGTCGCCGGCAAAGGTTGGAGTGAGGCGGTGGAACGTCTCCCTCGCTGGGAAGGGGCTTGGTTGCAAATGGAGGTGGACGCCGGCTTGCGTGCCGAAGTGGTCCTGATGGAACATCTCCTCAGGGTCGCTCCCGTCGTGCATGGCGAATTGCTCCTGGCGGATACCCTGAAAGGTATCGTCGGGCAATATCCCCACCTGAGGGAACAGGTGGGGTTCCTCACGACGCCGAAGGATCGAGACGGCGTCATGACTTGGGTCCAACGCGTGGTGGAGGGGCGCGCTTCCTGAATCCCAGGTCCCCCGCCACGGGAAATCGAGCATCACACACTATAACGATTAGGAGGAGAACATCATGGTCGCGACCATCACCACCGCCAATCCGCAGAGCAACAGCCTCAACGAAGTGCTGAGCGAGTTTCTCACCATCAAGGGGGTCATCGCCGCCGCCATCATCGGCCGTGACGGTTTCGTCATCGAGGGGACTTCCACCACCGCCGTGGACATGGATGCCCTGGGGGCCATGGTGGCCACCGCCATCGGTACCACCGAAAGCCTGGGGGCTGAATTTTCCCTTGGTTTGATGGAGCAGTACCTGGCCGAATTCGAGCGCGGCAAGGTCATCATGGCGACGGTGAAAGACGACATCCTGGCCATCGTCACCGATCAGACCGCGGTCATTGGCGGTGTTCGTTACGCCATCCGCAAGCATCTCAACGAAGTCATCGAGGCTATGTGATGACCCTGGTCGGAGACTACGTCAAAACCGCGAGCGAACTGACCGGCTACCGTCCGGAAGACTGGGACGTGCTGCAGGCGGAAGCGGAGCATCTACGGCAGTGGGGGCCGGAGATCGTCCAGCAGTTCTACGATCGTCTCTTGTCTTGTCCGGAGGCGGCCTCGGTAGTGGAGGAGGGTGAACGCCCCAAACTGGAGCGGACCCTCGCCCGTTGGTACGAGCAAATGCTCACCGGGCGCAAGGACGAGGACTACTGGCGTTACCAGTGGTACATCGCCCTCATGCACATCAAGCGAAAGACGCGCAACCTGTACATGCTGGGGATGATGAACCATGTCCAGCAGATCTTCGTCCAGAAATGTTTCGCCGAATTCGAGCCGGAAAAGGCCCAGGTTCTGGCGGGTGCCTTCCTGCGGGTGAGCGGCATCATCGCCACCCTCATTGCAGAGTGCTACGACGAGGTATTGGAATCGAGCACTCGCGAAGGTCTGGCCAAGGTGGGCATCAATCCGGCGCTGCTCAATCGTATCAAAGACCTGCAGATCAAACGCATGCTCGAGGAGTTTCAACCAGCGGAGAAAGCCACCGCTTGAGTCTCCCAAGGACCCCGCGATGCGGGGTCCTTCGTTGAGGGCGCATGACGAATTGGGTCTTGGGGCTCCGCGGCTTTTTCGATACGTCGAATTCCGGTTCAGGGGGCATCCCCCCGTGCCCCGAGGGGAAGTTCGTCCCCAAGGAAGCTCGGGCGGGCGAGTGCACGCCATGCATGGGTAAAATAGCCACCACAGGTTAGGAAATGGGTGGCCGAGCGTGGCGTTACAGTCCTATCGTGCGGGCCGCGCCCTTTACGGAAGGGCGGTATCGGGAAGCGGAACGAATGCATGAGCACGCCACCCTCTAAGCCGCCCCATCGTGATCCCCGAAGGAAAGACCGGCCCGACTCGACCGGTGGTGACTCCCCTCCTTGGTTGCCTTGGTTCCTCATCTTCTTGGTGCTCATATCTTTCCTTGGGGTGTACTACGCTCCAACGCAGGGTGAGCCCATCTTCGAGGTGCCATTCAGTCGTTTCGAAGCCCTGTTGGAAGCGGGTAAGGTAAGTGAGGTCACCTTCCGCGGCGCTGACCTGGAGGCTCGGCTGAAATTTCCCGAACCCTTGGGACCGCAAGGAGAGGAAAGTGCGCGCCTTGCAAGCCGGGTGCCGCCCCTGGAGGCTCAACCCCTTCTGGGGATCTTGCGCGATCGAGACGTGACCGTACGAGCCCTTTCCCAGGAGACCGACTGGCGCACCATTCTCATCGCTTGGCTGCCCTGGATCCTCATTCTGGTCATCTGGCTGTGGCTCATGGGACGTGCTTACCGCAACATCGGTGGCGGCCCGCCCGGGGGTGGAGACCTGAAGAAGTTCCTCCAGCCCATTTCCGGTCCGGCGGAAGTGCCCCATGTGAAGTTCTCCGACGTAGCTGGGCAGGAAACGGCCAAGCGTGAGGTGCGTGAGCTGGTGGACTACCTCAGGCACCCGGAGGCCTTTCGCCAGCTGGGGGCGGAAGTGCCCAAGGGCGTGCTTCTCATGGGACCCCCTGGTACCGGTAAGACCCTCTTGGCCAAGGCCTTGGCGGGGGAAGCCGGTGTCCCTTTCTTTTCCATGTCGGCATCGGAATTCATCGAAGTGTTCGTGGGGGTGGGGGCGGCCCGGGTACGCAATCTGTTCGAGCAGGCCAAGAAGAGTGCTCCATCCATCATCTTCGTCGACGAGATTGACGCCGTGGGCCGCACACGCGGTACCGGCCTGGGCGGCGGGCACGACGAACGGGAGCAGACCCTCAATCAGATCCTGGCGGAGATGGACGGCTTCACCGGTCGCGAAGCAGTGATCGTCGTCGCCGCCACCAATCGGCCGGACGTGCTGGACCCCGCCCTGTTGCGACCCGGGCGCTTCGATCGGCACGTGACCTTGGATCTACCCGACGTGAAGGACCGCGAGGCCATCTTGCGGGTGCACACGCGCAACAAACCCTTGGCCGGGGACGTGGATCTGGCCATCATCGCCCGCGGCACGCCAGGTTTTTCCGGCGCCGATCTGAGGAACCTGGTGAACGAGGCCGCCATTCTCGCCGCACGCGAGCGGCGTGCGGAAATCACCATGCGTCATCTCGACCAGGCCAAGGATAAAGTGATCATGGGGGTGGAACGCCACCTGGTCCTCCAGGAGGACGAGCGTCATCGTCTCGCCGTCCACGAGGGCGGACACACGGCAGTGGGTTTCTATCTGCCCCACGCCGATCCGGTGTACAAGGTGACCATCATCCCCCGCGGTCAGGCCCTGGGGGTGACCCAGCAGCTCCCCGAAGTGGAGCGACACACCCTGCCCGAGGAGTACCTGCGTGACCGCCTGGCGGTGATGCTGGGCGGACGGGCAGCGGAACGCCTGTTCCTGGGCAGCGTAAGTTCCGGGGCCGACGACGACATCCGCCAGGCCACACGTTTGGCGCGGGCCATGGTGTCCCGCTGGGGCATGGACGAGCGCATCGGCCCGGTGGACCTGCGTGAGAGCGACGAGCATCCCTTCTTGGGCAAGGAGATGGCCCAACCCCGGCGTTACAGCGAATTGGCCGCTGCAGCGGTGGATAAGGCCGTACAACGTTTGTTGCGGGAAGCCGAAACGCGTGCCGAGTCGGTATTGCAGGCACACCGCGAGTCCTATCTGGAACTGGTGCGGCGTCTGGAAGAGAAAGAGACCCTGCTGGCCGACGAGATTCGTGCCTGTCTCGTCCCGGAAGCGGGGCAGGGGAAGATAAGATGAAAGAACGGATACCGATCCTTGCCCCAGATCTCCCCGGAAAGCAGATGCGAGAGGGGCCGAACACCTCGTCCCTCGAAGGGAGATTAACACTCGCGGATGATCCGGCAACTTTGCACCATGAAATCGGTCTCAATGAGGGTGATACGGCGCGGTCGGGACAGTCGCTTGAATCAGTGATGCCTTGCCCCTTATAATTTGCAGTTGCAAAGCGCCTTACGCGGAGCCCCGACACGAGATCGGGGTTTTTTATTACGGACGGCGCCCATGCCCCCCGCACCACGGTGGGGGAGGTTGAAGACGGAAGAGGGTGGTCGGCCCTCGTCCATGTCGAGAGTGGGCCCGTGGCCCATTTTTTGTTTATGGCAAACAAGAACAGTCGATTGGAAACGCTCCTGGCTCCTGCGGTCGAGGACCTCGGATACGAACTCCTGGGGGTGGAATATTTACCTCAGGGACGGCACTCCGTGTTGCGTCTCTACATCGACCATCCCGATGGCATCACCATTGAGGATTGCGAGGCGGTGAGCCGCGAAGTGAGTGCCCTGCTGGACGTGGAGGACCCCATCCCCGGCGAGTACAACCTGGAGGTGTCCTCGCCCGGCCTGGACCGACCATTGTTCAAGCCGGCCCATTTCCAGCGTTTTGCGGGCCAGCGGTGCAAGGTACGCTTGGTCGAGCCGCTGGAGGGAAGAAAGAATTTCGTCGGCGTCATCGTCGGCGCCGAAGAGGGGATACTGCACCTGGCGGTGGACGGCGAGACGGTCTCGCTGCCTCTGAACCGGGTGGAGAAGGCGAATCTGGTGCCCGAATGGTGAACGCGGGCAGGAGGCGAAAGACAAGATGAACGGCAAAGAGATTCTCACCGTTGTGACGGTGGTGTCCAACGAGAAGGGCGTGGACAAAGAAGTCATCTTCGGGGCGGTGGAGGCCGCCCTGGCCACGGCCACTAAGAAGCGCTTCGAGGGCGATGTAGACGTGCGCGTGGCCATCGACCGGGACACCGGCGAATACCAAGCCTTTCGGCGTTGGGAAGTGGTCCCCGACGATGCGGAGGAGTTCGAGCCCGACCGACAGATTCGCCTCAGCGAGGCTCGTGAGCGCCAGCACGACATCGAGGTGGGGGGCTACATCGAGGAACCCATCAAGGCGGTGGAGTTCGGCCGCATCGGCGCCCAGACCGCCAAGCAGGTCATCGTCCAGAAGGTGCGCGAGGCGGAACGGGCGAAGATGGTCGAGCTCTTCCGTGACCGCAAGGGCGAGATTGTCATCGGCCAGGTGAAACGCATCGACAAGGGCAACGTCATCGTCGACCTCAACAACAATGCCGAGGGCATCATCTACCGTGAGGAGCTCATCCCGCGTGAGAGCCTGCGTCCCGGCGATCGCGTGCGCGGCTACCTGCGCGACGTGCGCTCCGAGCCGCGCGGGCCGCAATTGTTCATCAGCCGCACCTGCCCGGAGTTCCTCATCGAGTTGTTCAAGATCGAGGTGCCGGAGATCGGCGAGGGGCTCATCGACATCATGGGTGCCGCCCGCGACCCCGGCTCGCGCGCCAAGATCGCCGTGCGTTCCAACGATCCGCGTGTCGATCCCGTTGGCGCTTGCGTCGGCATGCGCGGTTCCCGCGTACAGGCGGTGTCCAACGAATTGGCGGGTGAGCGGGTAGACATCGTCCTCTGGGACGAGAACCCCGCCCAATTCGTCCTCAACGCCCTGTCGCCGGCGGAAATCGTCTCCATCATCGTCGACGAGGATGCCCACAGCATGGACGTCGCCGTCAGCGAGGACCAGCTCTCCATCGCCATCGGTCGCGGCGGCCAGAACGTGCGCCTGGCCAGCGAGCTGACCGGTTGGACCCTCAACATCATGACCGAGGAAGAGGCACAGGAAAAACGCGACAAGGAGGCACAGGCCATCCGCCGGTTGTTCATGGAACAACTGGACGTGGACGAAGAGGTGGCCTCCATCCTGGTGGACGAAGGGTTTACCACCATCGAAGAGGTGGCTTATGTGCCTGCCCAAGAGATGCTCCAGATCGAAGAGTTCGACGAAGATATCGTTGAGGAACTGCGCCGTCGCGCCAAGGACGCTCTCATCACGCGCGCCATTGCCAAGGAAGAGGCCCTCACCGAGACCGGCGTGGAACCGGATCTCCTGGAGATGGAGGGCATGGATCCCCACTTGGCCCGTCTTCTGGGCGAGAGGGGCATCAAGACCATGGAGGACCTCGCCGAGCAGTCGGTGGACGACCTCATGGACATTGAAGGGATGGACGAGGAACGGGCGGCCAAGTTGATCATGAAGGCCCGCGAACCCTGGTTCGCCGAGGCGCACCAGTAAGGAAAGCTGGAGTCGAATATGTCGGAAGTGACGGTTAAAGAATTCGCCAACGCCATTGGCATCCCTGTGGAACGGCTGCTCAGCCAGCTCGTCGATGCGGGAGTGAAAAAGACGGCGCCGGAAGAGCCCATCAGCGAGGACGAGAAGACTCAACTGCTGGACTATCTGCGCAAGCAGCGTGAGGAGCGCGAGGCTGGTGCGGAGCCGCGTAAGATCACCCTCAAGCGCAAAACGGTCACCGAATTGCGTCAGACCACCAGCGGCGGTGGGCGTGGCCAGCAAGCCCGAGCGCGCACGGTGAGCGTGGAGGTGCGTAAGAAACGCACCTACGTCAAACGGAGTGAGATTCTCGCCAAAGAGCAGGAAGAGCAAAAACGGCGCGAAGCGGAGGAGGCCGCCCGTAAGGCCGCCGAAGAAGCGGCGCGCCGTGCGGAAGAAGAAGCCAAGCGCAAGGCGGAGGAGGAGGCCAAACGCAAGGCCGAGGAAGCCCTTGCCAAGAAAGCCGCCGAGGCGGAAGCCCGACGGGTTGTCGAGGAAGCGGCCCGCAAGGCCAAGGAAGAACGGGAAAAACCGGCGAAGAAGGGTAAGCAGCGTAAAGCGCCCGAAGAACGGGAAACCAAGTACGGTCGCAAGGAACTGCACGTAGCCAAGGACAAGGCCGGGCGTCGCAAAGAGCGGGGCGCCAAGCGCCGTGTCGCTTCCATGGGCGAGAACACTTTCTCTCGCCCCACCGCGCCGGTGGTGCGCGAGGTGAGCATCCCCGAATCCATCACCGTGGGTGAGTTGGCCCAGAAGATGTCCGTGAAGGCCGCCGAGGTCATCAAGACCCTCATGAAAATGGGAGTGATGGCGACCATCAACCAGGTCCTGGATCAAGACACCGCCACTTTGGTGGTGGAAGAAATGGGACACAAGCCGAAGCCCCTCAACGAAAATGCCCTGGAAGAGGCCCTCTACGAGTCCCTGGAGACGGTGCGCGGCGAGCCTCGTTCCCGCCCCCCGGTGATCACCGTCATGGGGCATGTGGACCACGGCAAGACTTCGCTCCTGGACTACATCCGCAATTCGCGCGTGGCGGCCGGCGAGGCCGGGGGTATTACTCAGCACATCGGTGCCTACAAGGTGCAGACCGACAAGGGCACCATCACCTTCCTGGACACGCCGGGACACGAAGCCTTCACCGCCATGCGCGCGCGCGGCGCCAAGGCCACCGACATCGTCATTCTGGTGGTGGCCGCCGACGACGGCGTCATGCCCCAGACCAAGGAAGCCATCCAGCATGCCAAGGCGGCGGAGGTGCCCATCATCGTCGTCCTCAACAAGATCGACAAGCCGGAGGCCGATCCCGAGCGGGTCAAGAACGAGCTCGCCAGCGAGGATGTCATCCCCGAGGAGTGGGGCGGCGACACCATGTTCGTGCCCGTGTCCGCCAAGACGGGGCAGGGCGTGGACGACCTGCTGGAGGCGATCCTTCTCCAGGCCGAGCTGCTGGAACTGCGAGCCCCAGCGGATGGCCCGGCCAAGGGCATCGTCCTGGAGGCCAGGTTGGACAAGGGACGTGGCCCGGTGGCCGACATCATCGTCCAGCAGGGCACCCTCAAGAAGGGCGACATCCTCCTCGCCGGCCAGGAATACGGGCGCGTGCGTGCCATGCTCGACGAGCACGGTCGCCAACTCAGCGAGGCCGGTCCCTCGACGCCGGTGGAGGTGCTGGGGCTCTCCGGGACGCCCAATGCCGGCGAAGAGGCCATCGTCGTGCCCGACGAGCGCAAGGCGCGCGAGATCGCCCTCTTTCGCCAGGGCAAATACCGCGAGATCAAACTGGCCCAGCGCCAGGCTGCCTCCCTCGAGAACGTTTTCGAGCAACTCAAGGAAGGGGAGGTGACCACCATCAACATCGTCCTCAAGACCGATGTGCAGGGCTCTTTGGAGGCCTTGAACGACGCTCTCGCCAAGCTGTCCACCGACGAGGTGAAAGTGAAGATCGTCTCCTCCGGCGTGGGCGGCATCACCGAATCGGACGTCAACCTGGCTCTCGCCTCCAACGCCATCATCATCGGTTTCAACGTGCGCGCTGATGCCACGGCGCGCAAGCTGGCCGAGGCGGAGAAGGTGGAAATCCGCTACTACAGCGTCATCTACGAAGTGCTCGACGACGTCAAACAGGCCATGAAGGGATTGCTCGCGCCGGAATTCAAGGAAGAGATCATCGGCCTTGCCGAGGTGCGCGAGGTGTTTCGCGTGCCCAAGATCGGCGCCGTGGCCGGCTGCATGGTCCTGGAAGGGATGGTCAAACGCAACAGTCCCATTCGCGTGCTGCGCGACAACGTGGTCATCTTCCAGGGCGAACTGGAATCCCTGCGCCGTTACAAGGAAGACGTCAACGAAGTGCGCGCCGGCTTCGAATGCGGTATCGGCGTGCGCAATTACAACGACGTCAAAGTGGGCGACCAGATCGAATGCTACGAGCGCGTCGAGGTGAAGCGGGAGCTGTGAGTCATGGCCTCTGAACAGCGCCGGCGCCGGGTGGAGCATCTCATGCAGCGCGCCCTGGCCCAGATCATCACCCGGGAGATGGACGACCCCTTCCTGGGAATGCCCACCATCTCGGCGGTGGAGGTGAGCCGGGATTTCTCCTACGCGCGCGTGTACGTGAGCCTGTTCAATAGCCCCGACGAGGCCGAAGGGTTGGCGCATCTGCGCAAACGCGCCGGCCGCCTGCGCCATCGACTGGGGCAGGTGCTCGATCTGCGTAGCCTCCCTGAGCTGCGTTTCCAACTGGACGAAACCATCGAGCGCGGCCAGCGGCTCAGTCGTCTCATCGACGAGGCCGTTTCAGGCGCCAAGAAGGACGAAGAACAGGAGTGACCCGATCCGTGGGAAAGAAAAGACAGCGCGGACGCCTGGTCGATGGCGTTCTCCTCTTGGACAAGCCCAAGGGCGTGACTTCCAACGCCGCCCTCCAGGCCGTCAAGCGCCTGCTCGATGCACGCAAAGGAGGACACACCGGCAGCCTGGATCCCTTGGCCACGGGTTTGCTGCCTCTCTGTTTCGGCGAGGCAACCAAGATTTCCGCCTACCTCCTCAATGCCGACAAACGCTACCTCACCGAGATCAAGCTAGGGGTGAAAACCACCACTGGTGACGCGGAGGGGGAGGTAGTGGAGACGCGCCCGGTCCCGCCCCTGGATGCGGCCACGGTGGAGTCGGTCCTGACGCGTTTCCGTGGCGAGATCGAACAGATCCCACCCATGCACTCGGCCATCAAATACAAAGGTGAGCCTCTCTACAAACTGGCTCATCAAGGCAAGGAAGTCGCCCGCGAGCCCCGGCGCGTCACCATCCATGCCCTGGAGCTGATCTCCCTGGATAGGGACCGTCTGCTGCTCGACATCCGTTGCAGCAAGGGCACCTACGTCCGCACCCTGGCCGAGGACATCGGCGAGGCACTGGGTTGCGGCGGTCATGTGAGCGAGCTACGCCGAACCGAGGTGGGGGCCCTGAGGGTGGACGACGCCGTCACCCTGGAGAACCTCCGGCAGATCTGGAAGGCCGGGACTCCCCAGGATCTGGACCGCTACCTGCTACCCATGGGCGAGGCCCTGCGCGACTGGCCCGGCGTCCAGCTCAAAGGTGATGCCGCTTACTACCTGCGCATGGGGCAGCCGGTGCTCGTGCCGCGGGCGCCCACGGAAGGTTGGGTGCGCCTTTACGAGGAGGACCGCTTCCTCGGCGTGGGGGAAATCATTGATGACGGCCGCGTGGCCCCGCGACGGCTCGTGAAAGTGGCCTGAGCGCCCATCGAACCTACGCCGCAACATGGTAGAATCTGGCCGGAATTTTGAACGACCGAATCATTGAAAGGAGCGAAATCATGACGCTGAACGCAGAGCAGAAACAAAAGATCGTCGAGGAATTTCAACGCAAGCCGGGGGACACCGGTTCCCCCGAGGTCCAGGTGGCCCTGCTGTCCGCGCGCATCGACGACCTGGCCGAACACTTCAAGACCCACAAGCACGACCACCACTCCCGTCAGGGCCTCCTGAAGATGGTCAACCAGCGCCGCAAACTCCTGGACTACCTCAAGCGCAAGGACATCCAGCGTTACCGCGAGCTCATCTCCCGCCTCGGCCTGAGAAAGTAAGCCCCCGCCCAGCCCCAAGGAAACCAGCGTGGAACCAGTCACCAAGACCTTCACCTTCGGACAGCACACCGTCACCCTAGAAACCGGCGAGATCGCCCGCCAGGCCACCGGCGCCGTCATGGTGAGCATGGGTGATACCACCGTGCTCGTCACCTGCGTCGCCGCCAAGGAACCCGCTGAGGGGCGGGATTTCTTCCCCCTCACGGTGAACTACCAGGAGCGCACCTACGCGGCGGGCAAGATTCCCGGTGGTTTCTTCAAGCGGGAAGGGCGCCCCTCCGAGAAGGAGACCCTCACCTCGCGGCTCATCGACCGCCCTCTGCGCCCCTTGTTCCCCAAGGGGTTCTACAACGAGGTCCAGGTGATCGCTACGGTCATCTCGTTGGATCCGGAGATCGACCCGGACATCCCCGCCATGATCGGGGCCTCCGCCGCCGTCAGCCTCGCCGGGGTGCCTTTCCATGGGCCGCTGGGCGCCTGCCGAGTGGGCTATGCGGACGGAGAATACATTCTCAATCCCACCGCCACGCAAATGGCTTCCTCCGACCTGGACCTGGTCGTGGCAGGCACCCGCGGCGCCGTGCTCATGGTGGAATCCGAGGCCAAGGAACTGGACGAATCGGTGATGCTGGGCGCGGTCATGTTCGGCCACGAACAGATGCAGGTCGTCATCGACGCCATCACCGAGCTGAAGGCCGAGGCAGGCAAGCCCGACTGGGACTGGCAGCCGCCGCTGGAGGACGAGGAGCTCGTGCAACGCGTGCGGACGCTGGCCGAGGACAAGCTGATCGCCGCCTACCAGATCCACGAAAAACAGGCCCGTCGAGAGGCTATCAACCAGGTGCACAACGAGGTGGTCGCCCGGCTGACTCAGGAAGTGCCCGAACGTTGGGACGAAAAAACCGTTCACAAGATCTTGGAATCGCAGGAAAAAGAGATCGTACGCGGGCGTATCCTGCGGGGCGAGCCCCGGATCGACGGACGCGATAACGACACCGTCCGCCCCATCCGCATCAAGGTGGGGCTGTTACGGCGCACCCATGGCTCAGCCCTGTTTACCCGTGGCGAGACCCAAGCCCTGGTGGTCACCACTTTGGGCACCGAGCGCGAGGCCCAGCTCATCGACGCCATCGGTGGCGAATATCGCGATCCCTTTATTCTGCACTACAACTTCCCCCCGTATTCAGTGGGGGAGACGGGCATGGTGGGCAGCCCCAAGCGGCGCGAGATCGGCCACGGCAAACTGGCCAAGCGCGCCCTTATGGCCGTCATGCCCAGCCTGGACAAATACCCTTACTCCATCCGCGTGGTCTCGGAGATCACTGAATCCAACGGTTCCAGCTCCATGGCCACCGTCTGCGGCACCTCCCTGTCCCTCATGGATGCCGGCGTGCCCATCAAGGCGCCGGTGGCGGGTATCGCCATGGGGCTCATCAAGGAAGGCGATCAGTTCGCCGTCCTCACCGACATCCTGGGTGACGAAGACCACTTGGGTGACATGGATTTCAAAGTAGCCGGCACCGCCAAGGGGGTGACCGCTCTGCAGATGGACATCAAGATCGAAGGCATCGACCGTGACATCATGTCGGTGGCCCTGGAAAAGGCCCATCGTGCCCGCAAGCACATCCTCGGGCTCATGAGCGCCGTCATTGCCGAACCGCGTGAGGAGATGTCCGAATACGCCCCGCGCTACGTCACCATGAAGATCAATCCCGATCGCATCCGTGACGTGATCGGCAAGGGTGGGGCGACCATCCGCTCCATCACCGAGGAGACCGGCACCACCATCGACATCGCCGACGACGGCACGGTGAAGATCGCCTCGTCCGACAAGAGCGCCGCCAACAAGGCCAAGGAAATGATCGAGGCCCTCACCGCAGACGTGGAAGTGGGGGCGACCTACACCGGCAAGGTCACCAAGATCATGGACTTCGGCGCCTTCGTCAACATCCTGCCCGGCAAGGACGGTCTCGTACACATCTCCCAGATTTCCGACGAGCGCGTGAACAACGTAATCGACAAACTCAAGGAGGGAGACATCGTCCGCGTCAAGGTCCTGGAGGTGGACAAGCAGGGGCGCATCCGCCTGAGCATGAAGGGCGTCCCCCAAGACGTCACTTGATCCGACCGTTCACCATCACCGGCAAAAAGCCGAGGGCGCCCAACCCTCGGCTTTTTGCATGGCCCCCGGGAAGAAGGGGGCGCATCATCATCAAGACGATCGATCGGCCGCAGGACACGTAATTTCGCATAATGTATATTATGTAAAGTGGATGTAACGCAAAGAAACCCCGGCGGGACATCCCGGGGTTTCTTTGCGTCATGCCGCGTTGGCCAGGACGAAAATGGCCAAGGCGGCGTAGAGAATGGTGAACACAATCCACAAGATGCCCTGTACTTCCGTACCGTCGTCGGGTCTCGGCATGGTAGGTCCCCCTTTGTTCGTGGTTGATGGATGGTTGGTTGTGATGGACGGAAAAATATTATCGTGCTTTGACCCCCTTTTCCATAGTGGACTCTTGGGTCTTTGCATCCAGCACCCAAGCGACGATTTGCACCACCGTTCCCGCCATCACCAGTGGCGGCGAGACGAAGATACCGAGAAACACACCTCCTGCCCCCATGGCAGAAAGAAATAGAGGCACGTTGTAGCCGTGTCGCCGTCGCCGTAACCACATCACAGTGAGGTAGACCACCTGCCCTGTCGACATGGCCAGAAACGCGTTCATCGGCTCCAGGATGAAATCGAGGCCACGCACGGACAATCCCACGATAAGCGGAGGAATGTCTATATAAATCAAAGACATGAACAATATGAACAAAAGATCGATCAAGGCGATAATCATGTTAATATGGAGCAACGCGATGGATTTTCCAGGGGGAGTTTATCATGCGCATCATCGACGTGCTGGATAAGAAGGGTCGAGAAATCGTCGGCATCGTCCCGCAGTCGACCTTGCATGAGGCGGCCAAACGTATGGCCGAGGCCGGCACGGGTGCGCTGTTCGTGTTCGAGGGCGACCGACCCATCGGTATCGTCACCGAACGTGACGTGTTGAAGGCCTTGGGTGAACATGGGGCGGCGGTCACCGAGGTGTCCGTCGCTTCGGTCATGAGCAGACGTCTGGTCACCTGCCCGGGCGAGGTGGAGCTGCAAGAGGCCATGGCGCTGATGCTGGAGAATCCCACTAGTCAGCGAATCCGCCATCTACCGGTCGTGGACGGAGACGGCACCATCTGCGGCATGATCTCCATGAGTGATTTGGTGCATGCCCTGCTGGACGAGATCAGTTACGAAAACAAGATGTTGAAGTTTTTTATCAAGAATTGGAGCGACGAAGGAGAGGACAAGGCGGAAAGGCGTTGATCCTCCTTGGAGGCATGATCGAGGAAATGCAGGAAAATTCCGTCAATCCAGGCCTTCGATCAGTAGGTCGTTTTCCTTTGCGAAGTTGATCAAAAATTTGTATAGGCGCTGATCTTCTTCAGCCAAGGATTTTTCCACCACGACGCTGTTGATCCCGTCGATGATGGCGGTGTTGACCTTGGGGTGAAACGGACGTCTTGCCTTGCGTGCGGCTTGCGGCGGGGCGGGTACCATGGCTGCTGCAGCGGTAGAGAGGCGCTGCGCCCAGTCGCTGGGGCGAAAGCGTCGGCCGTCTCTGGTGACACCTTTGATGACGATGACTTCGTTCTTGTCGAGCTCCATGGATTCTACCGTCCACAATCCAGCGATCTGGGGCGCCTATTATAGCGGAAAGGATGTGAAGACGCCGGATAATTCCCACCTGATTGCCTCGCTAGGAAATGGCGGGGGGAAAACGTATAATCCGCGCTCATCGAGTCGTATTCGGTACAGATTTGGAGCGATATCCATGGCGAAGGAAGAAAGTATCGAAATGGAAGGGACGGTCATCGAGACCCTTCCCAACACCATGTTCAGAGTGAAATTGGACAACGGCCACGTGGTCACTGCCCACATTTCTGGGAAGATGCGTAAACATTACATCCGCATCCTGACGGGGGACCGGGTGGTCGTTCAGCTCACGCCCTACGATCTCACCAAGGGACGCATCGTCTATCGCGCCAAGTAAAAAAACCCCGCCGGGGCCCCAGGCGTGGCAGGGTGAAGGACTCAATCGAGAGGAACCTTTTTTTTCTCAGTGGGTGACGGTTTCCTTCTCTTCGATGTCCAGTTTCAGTGCTCCGTCTTCCATTTCGATCCGAACGCGACCGCCTCCCTTGGCCAGGCGTCCGAACAGGAGCTCTTCGGCAAGGGGTTTCTTGATGTGCTCGCTGACCACCCGCGCCATGGGCCGGGCGCCCATGGTGGCGTCGTAACCCCGCTCGGCCAGCCAGTCCCGCGCTGCATCGCTCAATTCTAGAGTGACGTTGCGTTCCATGAGCTGGGCTTCCAGCTGGGAGATGAACTTGTCCACCACGTGGCGGATGGTTTCGGTGCCCAGGGGTTTGAACTGGATGATGGCATCCAGGCGGTTGCGGAATTCCGGGGTGAACAGGTGTTTGATGGCCGCCATGCTGTCCCCCGAGTGGTCCTGTTGCTGGAAGCCGATGGAGGCGCGGCTCATTTGCTCTGCCCCGGCATTGGTGGTCATGATGATGATGACGTTGCGAAAATCGGTCTTGCGCCCGTTGGTGTCGGTGAGGGAGCCGTGGTCCATCACCTGCAGGAGGATGTTGAACACGTCCGGGTGGGCCTTTTCGATCTCGTCCAGGAGTAGCACGGCGTAGGGGTGCTGGTTGATGGCCTCGGTGAGCAGCCCCCCCTGGTCGTAGCCCACGTATCCCGGCGGGGCGCCGATGAGGCGTGATACGGTATGACGCTCCATGTATTCGGACATGTCGAAGCGCACCAGCTCGATGCCCAGGGTGTTGGCCAATTGGCGCGAGACTTCCGTCTTCCCCACCCCGGTGGGACCGGCGAACAGGAACGAACCGATGGGCTTGCTCTCGTCCCGCAGGCCGGAGCGGGCCATCTTGATGGCGCTGGCCAGGGCCTCGATGGCCTCGTCTTGCCCGAACACGACCATTTTCAGGTCGCGCTCCAGGTTGCGCAGGGCCTCCACGTCGTCGCGGCTGATCTGCTTCGACGGGATGCGGGCGATCTTGGCGACGATGTCTTCGATCTCGCTGACGCCGATGACCTTCTTGCGCTTGCTGGGGGGTAGCAGACGCTGGCGGGCACCGGCCTCGTCGATGACGTCGATGGCCTTGTCCGGCAGTTGTCGATCGGAGATGTGGCGGTCCGCCAGTTCCGCGGCCCGTTTCAAGGCCGGGCGGGTGAAGCGCACGCCGTGGTGGGCCTCGAAGCGTTCCTTGAGCCCCTGGAGGATTTTGTAGGTGTCCTCCACCGAGGGTTCGTGCACGTCGATCTTCTGGAAGCGCCGCGCGAGGGCGCGGTCCTTCTCAAAGATGCCCCGGTATTCCTGGTAGGTGGTGGCGCCGATGCATTTGAGTTGGCCGGAGGCGAGCATGGGTTTGATGAGGTTGGAAGCGTCCATGACGCCGCCGGAGGCGGCACCGGCCCCGATGATGGTGTGGATCTCGTCGATGAACAGGATGGCCCCAGGCTCTTTTTCCAGTTGTTTGAGCAGGGCCTTGAGGCGTTTTTCGAAGTCGCCGCGGTACTTGGTACCGGCCAGCAGGGCACCCATGTCCAGGGCGTAGATGGTGGCGTCGGCGAGGATCTCGGGCACCTCACCCTCGACGATCTTCTTGGCCAGCCCCTCGGCGATGGCGGTCTTGCCCACGCCCGCCTCACCCACCAGCAGCGGGTTGTTCTTGCGCCGCCGGCAGAGGACCTGGATGGCCCGCTCCACTTCGCTTTCGCGGCCGATGAGGGGGTCGATACGCCCCTTGCGGGCTTGTTCGTTGAGATTGGTGGCGTAGTTCTCCAAAGGGGTGTTGGCGGTACCTTCCTGCCCGCCCTCCTCCTCGGACATGTGCCCGAGACCGGGGTTGTCGTCCTCGCCGTGGACCTTGGAGATGCCGTGGGAGATGTAATTCACCACGTCCAGGCGGGTGATGTTCTGCTTGTTGAGCAGATACACCGCCTGCGATTCCTGCTCGCTGAAGATGGCCACCAGGACGTTGACGCCGGTGACCTCCTTCTTGCCGGAGGACTGGACCTGGAACACGGCCCGCTGGAGCACCCGTTGAAAACCGAGGGTGGGCTGGGTCTCACGCCCGTCTTCTTCATGGAGCTGCGGCGTGGTCTCGTCGACGAAGGTCTCCAGCTCGCTTTTCAGCCGCTCGATGTCGGCACCGCAGGCCTTGAGCGCCGTGGCGGCATCCTGATTTTCCGTCAGCGCCAGGAGCAGGTGCTCGACGGTCACGAATTCGTGGCGCTTCTCGCGCGCCTCCTTGAATGCCTGGTTGAGCGTTTGCTCCAGTTCTTTGCTGATCATGATGATTCGCCTGCGTCTTGGTTGCCCCTAGGCCTTTTCCATGGTGCACAACAGTGGATGCTCGTGGGCCCGGGCGTAGTCGTTCACCTGCGCCACTTTGGTTTCGGCGATCTCGCGGCTGTAGATGCCGCAGACGCCCTTGCCCTGGGTGTGGACCTGGAGCATGACGCGGGTGGCACGCTCCCTGTCCATGCCGAAGAACCGTTCCAATATGAGCACCACGAAGTCCATGGGCGTGAAGTCGTCGTTCAGCAGGACCACCTTGTACATCGGCGGCCGTTTCAGCCTGGGTCGGGCCTCTTGGACCTCCAGGCCCTGATCCGTGCCGTTACCGTATTGATCGTCACTCATCGGGATTTATTTAATCGCCTTCAGTGGGTCGTTGTGCCAGATTCCGCGACGATTCGGGCCGCTCTCGGAGTCGGTATAGACCATAAAATAATTCGCGGGTTTCCTGCCCACAAGCGCCCTGCCCGGACGGCGGAGCGGGGGTCGGGTCATATGTGCTCCACCACGGCCTCGGCGAAGTCGCGGGTGCTGAGTTCCCGCGCGCTGGGCATGAGGCGGGCCAGGTCGTAGGTGACGGT
>WFVN01000287.1 GCA_015491615.1 Gammaproteobacteria bacterium | reverse complement strand
GGCATGACCGGATCGTTCTCGAAGTGACAGGCGAAGAACCACAGGTCCGGCCTGATGTCCAGCTCCGCCACGATGCGTCCCTTGTCGTAGGCCCCCCCCGTCTCGGCGATATGGGTGATGCGGTCGAACATGAGCATGGGCGGCAAAGGCAATTGGGCGTTGCCCGGCCCGAACAACTCGCCGTGGCCACAAGCAATGAGATCTTCGTAATCGTAGCGGTTCTTCTTCGTGTGTCGGGGTGACGCGTGCGCTGTGTCCATGACAGGCCTATCGACAAAGTTGGGTTGGGGGACGACCGAGGCCGTGGGACGGGCCATTATACCGGCCCGCCGAAGGGGCGCAAAAAACCGGACAACACAACGGGGATTCAGGGTACGGAGGTCACCTCAGGATGACCCGGGCGATGCGTCGCTTGCCCACCTGCAACAGATGATCGGCCGGGGGGAACAGGCGCAGTCCCTTGTCCTCCACCCGCTCCCGGTCCACGCGCACCGCGCGCTGGGCGATCATGCGCAGCCCCTCGGAGGTGCTGGCCACCAGGCCGGCCTCCTTGAGCACGTTGGCGATGGGCAGCCCCTCGGGCGGCGCCTGCACCTGCACTTCGGGGATGTCCTCGGGGAGCTGCCCGCGCGAGAAGCGGGCCACGAAGGCCTCCTGGGCGCGGTGGGCGACCGTCTCCCCGTGAAAGCGGGCGGTGATCTCCCAGGCCAGTTTCATTTTGATGTCGCGGGGGTTCACCTCGCCCCGCTCGGCCGCCGTCCGCCAGGCCTTCACCTCGCTCCAAGGCCGGAAGCTGAGGAGCTGGAAGTAGCGCCACATGAGGGTGTCGGAGATGGACATGAGCTTGCCGAACATCTCCTCCGCGGGCTCGGCGATGCCGATGTAGTTGCCCAGGGACTTGGACATCTTTTGCACCCCGTCCAACCCCTCCAAAATGGGCAGGGTCATCACCACCTGGGGCCGTTGGCCGTACTGCTTCTGCAACTCGCGCCCCACCAGGAGGTTGAACTTCTGGTCGGTGCCGCCCAGTTCCACGTCCGCCTTCAGGGCCACCGAGTCGTAGCCCTGCACGAGGGGATAGAGGAACTCGTGGATGGCGATGGGCTGGCCGGAGGCATAGCGCTTGCTGAAATCGTCTCGCTCGAGCATGCGCGCGACGGTGTACTTGCCGGCCAGTTGGATGAGGTCGGCGGCGTTCATCTCTCCCATCCAACTGGAATTGAACACCACCAGGGTCTTCTCCGGGTCGAGGACCTTGAAGATCTGCTGCTCGTAGGTGCGGGCGTTCTCCAGCACCTCCTCGCGGGTGAGGGGCGGACGGGTGGCGCTCTTGCCCGTAGGGTCGCCGATCATGCCGGTGAAATCGCCTATGAGGAACAGGACCTCGTGCCCCAGGTCCTGGAACTGTTTGAGCTTGTTGAGGAGCACGGTGTGCCCGAGGTGCAGGTCCGGGGCGGTGGGGTCGAAACCGGCCTTCACGCGCAGCGGCCGCCCCTCCTTCAGGCGCGCCTCCAGCTCGTCCAACACCAGGACTTCTTCGGTCCCCCGCAAGATCTCTTCCAGGGCGTGTTGCGGATTCACGTGCGCATGCTCCATGGGTCTTTATGAAAAGCCTTCAATGATACCCGAATTCCCCACCGATGGCCGCCCGCGGCCCGTGCCGTTAAAGGCGCCGCCACGGGCGGTCGAAAAAGGCCTCGACGCGGGTTTGGTTTTGCATTCGGCAAGGAGTCGAGATGGCCACCAAGGTGCTCGTCGTCGATGATTCGGCGATGTCGCGAAAGATGATGATACGCTCCCTGCCCGAGGGCTGGGACGTGGAAGTGTCCCAGGCCGCCAACGGCAAAGAAGCGCTGGAGGCCTATCACGCCGGCAAGGCGGAGGTCATGTTCCTGGACCTCACCATGCCGATCATGGACGGCTACCAGACCCTGGAAGTCTTGCAAAAAGAAGGGCTGGACTGTTTCGTCATCGTCGTCTCCGCCGATGTCCAGCCGGAGGCGGAGGAACGCGTGAAGAAACTGGGAGCGATGGCCTTCATAAAGAAACCGGTCAACACTGAGAAAGTGACCGAAATCCTCAAGGAATACGGCATCCTATGAGCATTTCGTTCCGCACCGTCAGCCACCTCAACGAGGACCAGCGCGATGCCCTCGCGGAAATCGTCAACATCGGCATGGGGCAGGCCGGGGCCGCCCTGGCGCAGGTCCTGGGCGAGTTCGTGATTCTCTCCGTACCCCGCATCCGCCTGGTGGACTCGCAGGCCGTGCCGGAGACCCTGGCCGAACTGGTGGGTGCGGAAACGACCGTTTCCGCCATTCGCCAGCCCTTCCACAACCACCTGCACGGGGAAGCCATCGTCGTTTACGACGAACACGGCTGCCGCGACCTGGCCGACATCATGGGCCATGACGAGTGCACCGACGAGCGGGTGGAGCAGGAGCTCCTGCTGGACATCGGCAACATCCTCGCCGGCGCGAGCCTCAAGGGCGTGGGTGAACAACTCCAGGCGGAAATCACTTTCTCCCCCCCGTCCATCCTCGCCACCCACGTGCCCGTCGAGCGCCTGCTGGATCCGGAGGCACTGGACTGGAGCTACTCCCTCCTCATCGAGGTGAACTTCACTCTGGAGGCGCGACGCTTCAAAGGACACCTCCTGATCATGCTGAGCGAGGACTCCATCGACACCCTGGTGCGGGACATCGATGCCTTCCTGGAGTCGCTGTGAATGCCGTCGAGCGTACCCGAGGGACTGCTGGAGTTCATCGTCGACCGGATCAATGTCGGCATCCTGGCCGTCGATCGCGCCTATCGGATCATCCTCTGGAACGAATTCATGGCCAGCTACAGCGAGCGTCCCGCGCGCGAGGTCTTGGGTCGCGACCTGTTCGAGGCCTTCCCCGAGCTGCCGCGCAAGTGGATGGAACGCAAGATCACCGGTGCGGTGGTCCTGAAGAACTTCTCCTTCGCCTCCTGGAAGCAACGCCCCTATCTGTTCCGCTTCAACCACAACCGCCCCATCACCGGCGGCATCGACCACATGCGCCAGGACATCACCTTCATGCCTGTGATGGACGGGCAAGGCGAGGTGACGCATGTCTGCATCTACATCTACGACGTCACCGACACGGCGGTGTACCAGACGATGCTCCAGGACGCCCTACGTCGGTTGGCGGAAAGCAACAACCGCGACGGACTCACCGGGGTGTACAACCGCCGCTATCTGGAAGAATCCCTGGAGTACGAATTCACCCGTGCGCGCCGCTACGGTCACCCCCTGAGCGTGTTGCTGCTGGATCTGGACCACTTCAAGCGCATCAACGACACCCACGGTCACCTGGCCGGCGACGAGGTCCTGCGCCAGGCCGCCCAGCGCATCACTTCGGCGGTGCGCAACGTGGACGTGGTGGGCCGCTATGGCGGCGAGGAATTCCTCGTCCTCCTTCCAGAAACCGACAGCGAAGGCGCCCAGGTGGTGGCCGAGCGCATTCGTTCTCTCATCGCCGCCCAACCGGTGGTATACGGAGACACCGCCATCGACATCAGCACCAGCGTCGGCCTGGCGACCCTCGACGAACGCATGGCTGCCTACACGGACCTCGTAGAACGAGCCGATGGCGCCCTCTACCGGGCCAAGGACGGCGGCCGCAACCAGGTCGTCGTCCAGGTGGCGGGCGAATGACGACAGGATGCCCACCGACAGCGGGGCATGTACACTAGGATCGATGGCCGTAAAACGTGAGCCCGCTCACGAAGCAGGCCACCGCCCGAGCCGATAACGACAACGGAGACCAAGACAAGGAAGCGCATCATGGCTCACCCCCACTCTCCACGCCCGACCCTGCGTCTCATCCATGGATTGACCCTCGTGGAGCTCTTCGCCCTGCTCCTCCTCGCCTTCACCTCCACCCAGGTGGCCGCCCAGCGCGACGGCGCCGGCGAGCGCGTCCTCGCCCTCGCCATCCCCCGTCTGGAAACGACCTCGACCACGAAGACCGACGACGAGCGCTCCCAGTGGGAGCGCGTTACCGTCCGCCCCGGCGACACCCTGTACGACATCTTCCAGCGTCTCGGCCTCGGCGCCGGCGAGGTGCAAGCGCTCCTCGACGCCGGACGAACGACCCGCCGCTTGGCGCGCCTCGTGCCCGGCGACGAACTGGAGATCCTGCGCCGCGACGGCCGCCTGCTGGCCCTGATCCACCGCCCCGACCAACGC
>WFVN01000286.1 GCA_015491615.1 Gammaproteobacteria bacterium | reverse complement strand
CATCGCCGGCCTTGAAGCCGAGGAAGACGCCGGCGATGCGGGTCGGGGCCTGGCCGCTGCGCCATTCGCCCAGGGTGCCGCCCAGGTAGGTGCCGCCATCCTGGACCAGGCGCAGGCTGCGGCCTTGGTAGAAACCGTCGCCGTAGGCCCATTCCTGAGCGGTTTCGAGACCTTGGGCGTTGCTCGCGAAAGGCAAGAGGAGCAACAAAAGAAACAGGGCGGGGCGGGTGTCTTTCCTAGACATGGGGCACCGGAGTCCTCGGTTTTTCCTTATCGTTGTTACGGAATTATGCGCCAAATCTGTCGTGAAAGGCAAACACTCGGACCGGGGCCCCACGGCTCCGGTCCCCTGCGTGTCCCGAATCATACCCCGGAGCAGGCGGCCAGGCCCTCGTCGCCCCGCTCGTCGACCCGTGGCGTGGGCAGTGCCTGGAGGAGGAGTGAGTCGCCGGTCATGGCCTGGGGACGTTCCAGGCCCATGAGCTGGAGGATGGTGGCGGCGATGTTGGAGAGCCCACCGCCGGTGGCCAGACGCCAGGGGACTTCGTCGATGATCAGGCAGGGGACGGGGTACACGGTGTGCTGGGTGTGGGGCTCGCCGGTGATGGGGTCGATCATTTCGTCGCAGTTGCCGTGGTCGGCGGTGAGGACGACGCTGAAACCGTGCGCCACGGCGGCGTCCAGCACCTCGCCCACGGCCCGGTCCACCGCCTCCACGGCGCGGATCACCGCCTCGCGCACGGCGGTGTGGCCGACCATGTCGCCATTGGCGAAGTTGACGACGATGAAGCCGTAACGACTGCTCTCGATGGCCTCCACCACGGTGCGCGCCACTTCCGGGGCGCTCATCTCCGGTTGCAGGTCGTAGGTGGCCACCTTGGGGGAGGGGATCATCTTGCGTTCCTCGCCGGGGAAAGGCTCTTCACGACCACCGTTCAGGAAGAAAGTGACGTGGGCGTATTTCTCCGTCTCCGCACAGTGGAACTGGCGGATGCCCGCCTGGCTGATCACTTCCGCCAGGGTGGTTTCCGGGGCCTCGGGCGGGAAGGCCACCGGCAGCCGGAAGCGGGCGTCGTACTCGGTGAGACAGGTCACCGCTGCCGGCCGGTACTCACCGCGCTCGAAACGGTCGAAGTCCTTGTCGGCGAGGGCGTAGGTGAGCTGGCGCGAGCGGTCGTTGCGGAAATTGAAGAAGATGACCTGGTCGCGGGGGTCCAGCGGTTGTGCCCCTTCGAGGACGGTGGGGCGGATGAACTCGTCCGTCTCGCCGGCGGCGTAGGCCTGGCAGATGGCCGTGCGCGCGTCCGGGGCCCGGCGCTCGCCTTCGGCCAGGGCGATGGCGCGCCAGGCGGCCTCGGTGCGTTCCCAGCGGCGGTCCCGGTCCATGGCGTAGTAACGGCCGCTGACGGTGTAGATGGCGCCGCCGGCCTCGGTCAGGACCGGCTCCAGGCGTTCCAGGTATTGGAGGGCGGACTGGGGCGGCGTGTCGCGCCCGTCGGTGATCATGTGCACCACCGGACGCGCGCCTTCCTGTCGGCACAGACGGATGAGGGCGATGAGGTGGTCGATGTGGGCGTGCACGCCGCCGTCGGAGACGAGGCCGACGAGGTGCACCGGGCGGTTCGCCTTGGCGGCCTTGTCGGCGGCGGCGCACAGGACCGGGTTCTCGAAGAAGGTGCCGTCGGCGACGGCGTCGTCGATGCGTACCAGGTCCTGGCGGATGATGGCGCCGGCGCCGAGGGTGGTGTGGCCCACCTCGGAGTTGCCCATCTGCCCGGTGGGCAGGCCCACGGCGCGGCCCGAGGCCTCGATGACGGTGTGTGGGTGGTGGGCGAAATAGCGGTCCAGGTTGGGGGTGTGGGCCAGGGCCACGGCGTTGTTCTCGCGGCTGGGATTCAGACCAACACCATCGAGAATGACGAGCAGGGTCGGTCGTCGGGGCGGTTGGGCGTGGAAGGTGTCCATGGATGGTCCTTGCTGTTCGTTGAGATTGAGACTCATTCTAAACCATGAGACCCGCGTGCGGGCCTCGTGTTCCCTGGTTTTGTGAACGGGTTAGCAATCCCCGGGCCGTTGTTCAGGTGATGACGGTGGGGGCTTCCCGCTCCAGGCGTTCACGGATCTCGGCGATCTCGCGCGCCGCCTGGATGACCTGGGCGAGGGTCTGTTGGGTATCCGCCTCCAGGCGGTTTGGGTCGGCCTCGTAGCGTTCCAGATAGACCCGCAGGGTCGCCCCCTGGGTGCCGGTGCCGGAGAGGCGGAAGACGGCGCGGGCGTCCTCCCGGAAGAGGATGCGGATGCCCTGATGGTGGCTCACCGAGCCGTCCACCGGATCGGTGTAGGCGAAGTCGTCCGCTTTTTCCACGGTGAGGCCGGCATAGGTGCGTCCGGGCAGCTCGGACAGCCGTTCGCGGAGGTGGTCCATGAGGCCGTGGGCGGCGTCGGTGTCCACCGCCTCGTAGTCGTGGCGGGAGTAGTAGTCGCGTCCGAAGCGGCGCCAGTGGGCGCGGACGATGTCGCCCACGGCCCGTTTTTCCCGTGCCACCACGTTGAGCCAGAATAGCACCGCCCACAGACCGTCCTTCTCCCGCACGTGATCCGAGCCGGTCCCGAAGCTCTCCTCGCCGCACAGGGTGATGCGGCCGGCGTCCAGGAGGTTGCCGAAGAATTTCCAGCCGGTGGGGGTCTCGTAGCAGGGGATGCCCAGCGCGCGGGCGACCCGGTCCACCGCCCGGCTGGTGGGCATGGAGCGGGCGACGCCGGCGAGGGGCCGGTCGTAGCCGGGAGCGGCGCGGTGGTGGGCGGCGAGGAGGGCGAGGCTGTCCGAGGGGCTGACGTAGAAGGCGCGCCCGAGGATCATGTTGCGATCCCCGTCGCCGTCGGAGGCGGCGCCCATGTCCGGGGCGTCGGGCCCGTAGAGGCGCTCCACCAGCTCTTTGGCGTAGGTGAGGTTGGGATCCGGGTGGCCGCCGCCGAAGTCCTCCAGGGGGGTACCGTGGATGACGGTACCCGCCGGGGCCCCCAGGCGCCGCTCCAGGATTTCGTGGGCGTAGGGCCCGGTGACCGCGTGCATGGCGTCGTAGCAGAGGCGGAAGCCGCCGGCGAAGAGGGCACGGATGGCCTCGAAGTCGAACAAGCGCTCCATGAGTTCGGTGTAGTCGGCCACCGGGTCGATGACGGTGACCTGCATCTCCCCCAGTTGCGTCTCGCCAAGGCGCTCCAGGTCCACCTCGGGCGCCTCCGCGAGGATGCGGTAGCGGTCGATCTCCCGGGTGTGTCGGTAGATGGCCTCGGTGATCTTTTCCGGTGCCGGGCCGCCGTTCTCGGTGTTGAATTTGATGCCGAAGTCCCCCTCGGGGCCGCCCGGGTTGTGGCTGGCCGAGAGGATGATGCCGCCGAAGGCGCCGTGCTTGCGGATGACGCAGGAGGCGGCCGGGGTGGAGAGGAGCCCGCCGCGCCCCACCAACAGCCGGGAGACGCCGTTGGCGGCGGCCATGCGCAGGATGGTCTGGATGGCGGTACGGTTGTAGTAGCGCCCGTCCCCGCCCAGGACCAATGGACGGTGTGGGTCGGGCGGCACGGCGTCGAAGATGGCCTGGACGAAGTTCTCCAGGTAGTGGGGCCGTTGGAAGACGGTGACCTTCTTGCGCAGACCGGAGGTGCCGGGGCGCTGGTCGTCGAAGGGGGTGGTGGGAACGGTGTCGATGTCTGTCATGCGCGCATCCTGTGGATTTTCAAGTGTGGGGGAGCAAAGAGCCGGGGGGCCGGAGCAAAAGCGGTGCAGGCCGAAGGTGAGGTCTCCGGAAGACGAATGGTGGAGATATCGTCGTGGGGAAGGGTCATGTCGCCTTCTCATCCATGCAGCGGAGGTCTATATTAACAAACGGCATCGAACGACCCGGGGTAGGCCCATGACACAGGAGCACGACATGCCCGACGTGGATGTCCCCAAGTGGGACGTGGCCCTGGAGGCCCTGGCGGCGGAGGAATACCAGAAACTGGGACGGCCGCTGACCAGCGAGGATCTGTCGCGGCTGGCGCGCGAGTACGCCATCCGTTTCGATGACATCATGGTCACCATCTTCGAGCTGTGTTTCCAGGACGAGTGGCTCTACCTGGGCCCGGACGGGGAGGAAACCCCCTTGGCGCGGGAGGCGGTGGAGTCTTTGTTCGTCAACGGTCGCATCCGCGAGGAGGACATGGCCGCCCTCCCGGGGACCTGGCGGCCCCGCTTCTGAACCTCTTTCCTTCATGACGCCCCGCCTGGGCGTCCCGCCCGCAAGTGGCGGTGCGCCGCCAAGGCCGCCTTGGCCCCGGCGCCCGCCGCCACCACGATCTGCTTCTCCGGCTCGTCGGTGACGTCCCCGGCGGCGAACAGCCCCGGCACGGCGGTGGCGCCGCTGCGGTCCACCGGGATCTCGCCGTGTTCGTTGAGGGCCACCAGGTCCTTCACCGGATCGCTGTTGGGGATCAGGCCGATCTCGATGAACACTCCATCCACCTTCAGGTCCTCGCGGGCGTCGCTGTCCAGGGCCCGCAGCCGCACCCCGCACAGCTTGTTCTTGCCCAGGAAGGCAGTCACCTTGCGCGGTTTGTGCACCCGTACCTGGGGGGAGGCGAGGACTTCCTCCACCAACACCGGATCGGCCTGGAATTCGTCCAGGATGTGGATCAGGTGGATGGTGCGGGCGAAGGGGAGCAGGTCCCGGGCGCCGGTGAAGGCGGAGTTGCCGCCGCCGATCACGGCCACGTCCTTGCCCCGGTAGAGGGGCGCGTCGCAGGTGGCGCAGAAGCCGATGCCGCGGCCGATGAAACGGTCCTCGCCGGGCACCCCCAGGGTGCGGTAGCGCTTGCCGGCGCAATAGACCACCGTGCGCGCCCGGAAACGCTCGCCCGTATCGGTGACGGCGGCGAAGCCGTCCCCGTCCTTCTCCACCCGCTCAACCCGCACGTGGAAGCGCTCCGCCACTGGGTAGTGTTCCAGGTGGTCGCGGAACATCTCCGCCAGCTCCTGGCCGCTGACGGCGGGGATGCCGGGCCAATTCTCGATGCGCGCGGTGTTGTTGATCTGCCCCCCGGGGCGGTCGCCCAGGACGGCCACCCGCAGGTCTTTGCGCACCGCGTAGATGGCGGCGGTGACGGCGGCCGGTCCGGCGCCGACGACGAGTACGTCGTAGGGCTCGTCGGGGCGCGCCTCGCGCGCCACGTTCTCCCCCCGGGCGCGGCGCAGTTCGTCGTCCAGGGCTTCGTAGAGGTCGGGGCGGGCGAGGCGCAGGATCTCCAGCACGGCGTCTTCCGGCGGCAGGGCCCCCTCGAAGGCGGGGCGTCCGTCCACCACCGTGAGGGGTACGCCGCTCACTTCGTAGCGTTGGATGAGCTGGGGAAACTCGGGGGCGTTGACCATGTCCGCGCGGATGTGGTCGTTGGCGATGGCCAGTTGGTGCGCCAGATACACCATGCGCGGGCAGTAGGGACAGGTGAGGGTGACGAGGATCTCCAGGTGCAGGGGCTCGTCGATGCGCCGCACCCAGTCTTCCAGGCGCGGCGGCAGGTCGGATTCGCCCCGCGCCGCACGTTCCATGGCCACCAACAGGGATTCCAGCTCGTAGCCCCCGGTGACGCCGAAGAAGCGCACGCCGTAGTCCTTGGCGCCGAGCACCGCCAGGCCGGGCACCTTGTCGATGCCCAGGGCCTCGGCCAGTTCGGCGTCGTCCTCCAGGCGGTGGATCTCCAGGCGCGCCTTGTCGGACAGTCCGGCCAGGCCCTCCAGGAGGCGTTGTTGCTCACGGCAGGTGGCGCAGGGGTGGCGCTGGGTGAAGAACACCAGGCGTACGGGGGCGCCCAGGGCGTCGAGCCGTCGTTTCAGACTGCGTCGTTCTTCCTCGTCCACATGCAGGCTCACCGGGCGATTTCCTCCAGGTTTCCCCGCCGCCCCAGTTTAGACGCCCGTGGGCGAGCTTGCCGTTTGACATGACCGGGGGAGGGCGTGAGGATAGAAATAAAGACGAGGGGGGAGCATGTACCGAAGCACCATCCTGATCGTGGCGGCGCTCCTTGCCGCTTGCGCCGCGCCCATGGACCGCCAGCGAGTGAGCGAGCATCCGGCCGCCACCTTGGAGGCGCGGGTGGAGGCCGACTACGCCACCGTCCACCGGCGCATCCTGGACGGCCTCCGTTATTGTTTCATGGAACAGCCCACGCGCCGACAATTGGTAGTCCACGACCATCGGGACAAGAGCCGCCGCACCGGCGAGGTCGTCCTGGCGGACGTGTTCGGCAAGACGGGGGAGTCCTTGCATTGGCTGGCGCGCACCCGGGCGGAGGACGGAGCCACGCGCCTGACCGTCCTGGTGGCGCGCAAGGGGTGGAAGGAGGAAGCGGAGTTGGTTTCCCACTGGGCCGAGGGACACCTGGATTGCGGTCGTTTCGCACCACCTCTTCCCGAGAACGAGGAAACGGAGAGGAACGATTTCCTCAGTCTGCGTTGAGGATCTCCCAACCGCGCGCCTCGGCGAGCGCGGCCAGGTGGGCGTCCGGCGTCACCACCACCGCTTGGCCGCAGTGTTCCAGCAGGGGGATGTCGTAGCGGGAGTCACCGTAGGCGGTCCAGGCACTGGCGGGGATCCCCAGGCGCTGGCCCAGGTCCCGGGCCAGGTCCAGTTTCTCCAGCCCCAGGGGGTGGCGCAGGGGCGGGTCGGCGGTGAAACGCCCGTCACGAATCGCCGGGCGGGTGGCGACGACCTCGTCCATCGCCAGGTGCTCGGCCAGGGGCCGGGCGATGAATTCCAGGGTGCCGGTGAGGAGGACCAGATGGTCGCCGCGCTCCCGGTGTTCGCGGATCCGATCCAACAACTCGGGACGCAACAGGGGGACGATCTCGGCACGCACGAAATCGCGCGCCAGTTCGGCGATTTCCCCTTCTTCCAACCCGCACAGATAGGCCTTGTTCTTGCGGCCCACGTGGCGCCCGTAACAGGGCCAGGCCCGCACCATGAAGGCGCAGGCGTGATAGAGCTGCGCCGGGCCGAGCCGGCCGCGGCGCATCAAGTGGCGGATGAAGCGGGACTCGGAGCTGGGATTGGGGAACAGGGTGCCGTCCGCATCGAACAGGGCCAGCCCCATCAACGATTCCCTTCCACGCCCTTGAGGCGGCGGCGCTGCTCGCGCATCTCGTAGGCGTAGAACTCCCACACCACCGGCACGCCGCGGATCAGGCACACCGCCACGGAGACGTACACCAGCACGTGGGTGACGGCGTCCACCACGTCCGCCCACTGGCTCCAGAATTCGGGATAGAGCGTGGGGATGGGCTGGAAGAGGAGTACCCAGGCGAAGGTGACCGCTTTCACCGCGCCGTAGAAACCGCGCATGAAGCGACCGGAGACGAGGAAACGGCCCAGGGGCGAGCGCATCATCTCGAAGGCCGTCTTGCCTTCCTGCATCCCCTGGGCGCGGATGGTGTCCACCAGGATCCCACGGGTGATGAACACCAGGGAGACCCAGATGGGCACCAGTTCCAGGTCGGCCAACACGATCCACAGGACGTTCTCCACCACCCGGTCCACGGCGATGTCGTAGGCGGAGCCGAAGGCGGAGGACTCGCCCCGCTTGCGGGCCACGTAGCCGTCGAGCCCGTCCAGGGCGATGATCACCAGCAGCAGGACGGGGTTGACCAACTGCCAGTGGGGCGGGGCCAGGTAGGCCATGGCCACGAGGATGAACAGCAACACGAACCGGATGGAGGTGATGAGGTTGGCCATGTCGGACGTTTCCCTATCCTGAAAGGGGGTTGCAAAGGCACATTGGCCCATATGTTAGCATTCCTGACACCCCGCGCAGACTTGTCGGGAATACCACCTGCCCCTCTTCGAGCCTCATCCGCCGGTGAAACCCAGCTTCCTGCCCCGCCTGGTCAACGAGGCCTTCTCCGATCCGGTGCTGTTCGTGGACTTCCGCTTCCGCCGGCGCGCCCTGCTCCTGGACCTCGGCGACATCGACGCCCTCGCCAACCGCGCCCTCCTGCGCGTGAGCCAAGTCTTCGTCAGCCACGCCCACATGGACCACTTCTACGGTTTCGACCGCCTCCTGCGGGTGACCCTGGCGCGGCGCGAACGTCTCGATCTGTACGGCCCGCCGGGGTTCACCGATCACCTCGCCCACCGCCTGCAGGGTTACACCTGGAACCTGGTGGGCAACTATGCCGAGGACATGGCGATCCACGCCTGGGAGTGGGACGGCGCCCGTCTGCAGCAGACGGTGTTTTCCATGAAGGCCCGCTTTCGGGTCGTCGAGCACCATGAGCGGCCATGCAGGGACGGGATCCTGCTGACGGAGCCGGGCCTCACCGTGCGCGCCGCCCTGCTGGACCACGGCATCCCGGTCCTTGCCTTCGCCCTGGAGGAGGGGCGGCACGTGAACGTGTGGAAGAACCGCCTGGATGCCCTGGGCCTGCCCACCGGGCCGTGGCTGCGGACTTTGAAGGCGGCCGTCCTCGCCGATCGGCCCGACGACACGCCCATCGACGTACCGTCGGGCTCGGGCATGCGTCGCCTGCCCTTGGGGAATCTGCGGCGTGAGGTCTTGCGGGTGGTGCCGGGGATGCGCCTGGCCTACGTGGTGGACTGCCGCTACCACGACGATAACGCCCGCCGCATCGTCGAGCTGGCGCGTGGCGCGGACTACCTGTTCATCGAGGCCCCGTTCAGTGCCGACGAGGCGCCACTGGCCGCCGCCAAGGCCCATCTCACCACTGCCCAGGCGGGGTCTCTGGCACGCGAGGCGGGGGTGAAGCGGGTGATTCCCATCCACTTCTCGCGCCGCCACGAGCACGAGGCGGCGCGCCTCTACGAAGAAGTGGCCGCGGCGGCCGGCCCCTCGGTGGCCTGCCTGTCCGGGCCGAGCCTGCCCCACGCCCCGGCGTCGTAGATCTCCAGGGGGCGGAAGCGGCGTTTGTAGTCCATTTTCGGATGCCCCTCGATCCAGTACCCCAGATAGAGGTAGGGCAGGCCCAGTTCCTGCGCCCAGCGTAGTTGCATGAGGATGGCCAGGGTACCCAGGCTGCGCCCGCCCAGGTCCGGGTCGAAGAAGGTGTAGACCGCGGAGAGGCCCACCGGGGTGACGTCGGTGACGGCCACAGCCAGCAGGCGCCCGTCCTCGCGCAGCTCCAGAAACCGGGTATCGCTCCAGGAGGCGGTGAGGAAACCGAGGAACTTGGCCGGGTCGTCCTCGTCCATGCCGCCCCCCGCGTGGCGGCCGCGCACGTAGCGCAGGTAAAGTTCGTAGTGCTCGGGGATGAAGCCGGCCGGGCGGGGCTTCGCGGTCACCCCGGCGTTGGCGCGCAGGGCGCGGCGTTGGCTGCGGTTGGGGCGGAACGCCGCCACCGGGATGCGCGCCGAGCGGCAGGCCGAGCAGCCCGGGCAGGCGGGGCGGTACACCTGCTCGCCACTGCGCCGGAAGCCCAGTTCCATGAGCTGGCCGTAGAGGCGCGGGTCCATGGCCACGCGCGGGTCCACGAAGCGGCTGACGGCGGGGCGGTCGTCGAAATAACCGCAGGGGTGGGTGGGGGTCTGGTAGAGG
>WFVN01000285.1 GCA_015491615.1 Gammaproteobacteria bacterium | reverse complement strand
CTGGGCGATGCGGTCTTGCTCGGCCATGGGCGGCGTGGGGGCCGGCGCCGCGGGCGTCGCCATGGGTGGGGGGGTGGCTGCCGCCATGCTCGCCGCCGGCAGGAGGATGGGAGTAGTCTTCTTCTGCGGCGGGTAGCACAGTCCCCGCTCCGCGCAGCCCTGGTATTCGGCCACCAGGGTCAATTCGAGGGTCTCGCCGGCGGGGCGGTTCACCGGGATGCGGATCTCCACCGCGTCGTGATAGACCTCCATACGCCCGAAGACCTCGTCGTTCGTCATCACTCCCTTGGGGAATAGTGGCTCGCCCAGGGAGACATCGGCGGGCGGATCCTGGAGAGAGAAGCGAAATTTCTCTCGATAGAGGTAATAACCCTCACGGATCTGCCAGTGGGCCCGGAGGGTGTGACCGTCTTCGGCACGGGCGGAGAAAATGAACACCTGGTCAGGGGGAAGAACCTCGTCGTCCCTGCCGGCGAACCCCAGTGCCTCGCCCAGGCGCGCCAGGAGGCCGGATTTTTCCTCCATCGGAACGGGTGCCTCCACGGCGGTGGCCTCCGCCGGCAGGAGGTGGGCGGCGAGGGTGCGTTTCATGGGCGGGTAGCACACCCCCATGTCGGCGCAGCCCTGGAATCGGACTTCGATCTCGACCCGATCGAGATCCGGAGGACGCTGGGCGATGGGAAGATCGATGACCACCTCGTGGCGCAATGCCTCCACCTTACCGAAAAACTCGTCCTCCTTGACTTCGCCGCGGGGGATGTTCGCCTCCCCCAGAGTCAGGCCGGGGGTGAGGGCTTGGAAAGCGAATTTGCCGCGATAGAGGTAGTAGCCGTCGGTGACGTCGAATTTCAGGCGTAGGGTGTGGGGATCGGTGGCGTAGAGGCGGGCAGGGAAAGCCTCGTCCGGGGGCAGGGGCTCTTCCTGAGCCCATAAGGGCAGGGTCAGGAAGACGAGAAGAAAGAGCCCCCAGATCGAGGCGTTCGCCGGCCTGAATCTCATGCTGTAGTCTCCCCGTCGATCCATTGCAGATAGTCGGGCAAGCCCGCCTCGATTGGGACTGCGACGATCTCCGGGAGTTCGTAGGGATGGAGCTCGCGAATGCGAGCCTCCAGCGCGTCATAGCGGTCGGCGCGGGTCTTGATCAAGAGAAGGAACTCGGCGGCGGTCTGGAGCTTGTCTTCCCAATGGAAGAAGGATGTGGCGCCGGCGAGGACGTTGACGCAGGCGGCCAGCCGCTCCCGCACCAGGGCCTCCGCCAAATCCAGCGCTTTTTCACCGGGGGGGCAGGTACAATAGACGATGAGGTGTCGCGCGACCGATGGTTCGCTCACGGGGGTCTCCTGCGTTCGAGAAGGCACAGGGGCAGCATTTTAACAGGGTGTATCGCCCCCTCCACCCTTGTAATCGACCGTTCGCGGCCCCATTCAAAACCTTTTTGTGAGACGCGAGGTGCCATCTTGTTCCGAATCCTGTTTCTCGTCTTCCTCCTCGTCCCCTTGGTGGAGATCTACCTGCTCATCGAGGTGGGCGGTCTCATCGGCGCCCTTCCCACGGTTTTCCTGGTGGTTTTCACTGCCGTGTTGGGAGCCTTCCTCTTGCGTATGCAAGGTCTTTCCACCTTGGCGCGGGTGCAGGCGGCCTTGGCGCGCGGAGAATTGCCGGCCATGGAAATCCTGGAAGGCGTAGTCCTGTTGGTCGCCGGCGCCCTCCTGTTGACACCCGGTTTCTTTACTGACACCTTGGGTTTTCTCGTCCTCGTCCCCAGTATCCGACGTACGATCATTCGCGCCTTCCTGCGGCGCGCGCGCGGGCGCCTGTTCCCTTCCCCTCCGGAGACTGGGCGCGGCCCTCGGGTGCTGGATGGGGAATGGCGGCGCGAGGACTGAACATCGTCTCTCCTTGACAGGGGGGGGATTGCGACTATCATTTGGCACTCAAAAGCATTGAGTGCTAATACCGGTTTCCGAACAACCCCTTCAATTCAACCTTAGATTCAGGAGTCGAACGATGAACATTCGTCCCTTGCACGATCGCGTGGTGATTCAGCGCGTGGAAGAAGAACAGACCACCCCCGGCGGCATCGTCATCCCCGACACCGCCAAGGAAAAGCCCTACCGGGGCGAAGTGAAGGCGGTGGGCAACGGCAAGCTGCTGGAGAACGGCGAGGTGCGCCCCCTGGACGTGAAGGTGGGCGACGTGGTGCTGTTCGGCAAGTACGCCGGCACGGAAGTGACCATCGGCGACGAGGACTACCTCATCATGCGCGAGGAAGACATCCTCGCCGTGATCGAGTGATCCCGCCGCGAACCAGATTCAACGATTTTAACGAGGTAACGAACGATGACCGCCAAAGAAGTGAAATTCGGTGACGACGCCCGCCAGAAGATGATCCACGGCGTCAACGTCCTGGCCAACGCGGTGAAGGTGACCCTGGGCCCGCGCGGGCGCAACGTGGTGCTGGAGAAGAGCTTCGGCGCCCCCACCATCACCAAGGACGGCGTCTCCGTGGCCAAGGAGATCGAGCTGGAAGACAAGTTCGAGAACATGGGCGCGCAAATGGTGAAAGAGGTTTCCTCGCAGACCTCCGACGTGGCTGGCGACGGCACCACCACCGCTACCGTGCTGGCT
>WFVN01000284.1 GCA_015491615.1 Gammaproteobacteria bacterium | reverse complement strand
GGCTGGCCCTGCTCCTGCCGCTGATCCTCCCCTGGGGGTGGAACCCATGAGAATTGCCCTCGGCATCGAATACGACGGCAGCGCCTTCTCCGGCTGGCAGACCCAGGAGGGGGTACCCACCGTGCAGGAGGCGGTGGAACAGGCCCTCTCCAAGGTGGCCGACCACCCGGTGGCGGTGACCTGCGCCGGGCGCACCGACGCCGGCGTGCACGCCGCCTGTCAGGTGGTGCATTTCGACACCGGGGCGCAACGCCCCGACCATGCCTGGGTGTTCGGTGCCAACGCCAACCTACCGCCGGAGGTGAGCGTCCTCTGGGCACGACCGGTGCCGGCGGACTTCCACGCCCGCTTCTCCGCCTTCCGTCGCCGCTACCGCTACGTCATTTTCCAGCGCCCGGTGCGCCCCACCTACCTCGCCTGGCGCTGCGCCTGGGAGTACCGTCCCCTGGACGAAGCGGCTATGACCCGCGCCGCCCAATACCTCCTCGGGGAACACGACTTCTCCGCCTACCGCGCCCAGGCCTGCCAGGCCAAGAGCCCGGTGCGTACCGTGTACCGCTTGGACGTGGTGCGCCACGGGGACTTCGTCGTCATCGACGTGGAGGCCAACGCCTTCCTCCACCACATGGTGCGCAACATCGCCGGGGTGCTGATGGACATCGGCGCCGGCAAGCGCCCGCCGGAATGGGCCTGGGAGGTGCTGGCCACGCGCGAGCGCCGTCTCGGCGGGGTCACCGCGCCGCCGCACGGGCTCTACCTGCAGCGTATCTTCTACCCGCCCCGCTTCGATCTCCCCGTCCTTCCGGAAAAACCCACCCTCTGGTAACCTCTCGAGGCCTTGGATTCCGGGGACTGGCGTGCGCATCCGCATCAAGATCTGTGGCATCACCCGACCCGAGGACGGGCAGGCCGCGGCGGCGGCCGGGGCCGATGCCGTGGGCCTGGTGTTCGTCGCCGCCAGCCGCCGCTGCGTGGATCTGGAACGGGCCCGCGCGGTGGTCGCTGCCCTGCCGCCCTTCGTCACCCCCGTGGCCCTGTTCGTGGATCCCGAGCCCGAGACGGCGCGGGCGGTGCTGGCGGCCCTGCCCACCGCCGTGCCCCAGTTCCACGGCGACGAGCCCCCCGAGCTGTGCCGCGCCTTCGGCCGCCCGTACCTGAAGGCGGTGCCCATGGGCGGCGGGGTCGATCCGGTGACCTACGCGGCCCGCTACAATGACGCCGCCGGCCTGCTGCTGGACGCCCATCCGGCCGGTGGCCTGGGGGGGCGCGGTGAGACCTTCGACTGGGGCGCCATTCCACCCCTCGCGCGGCCGTTGATCCTCGCCGGCGGCCTGGACGAAGGCAACGTCGTCGAGGCGGTGCGGGAGGTGCGCCCCTACGGCGTGGACGTGAGTTCCGGGGTGGAATCGGCCCCCGGCATCAAAGATTCCCGACGCATGGCCGCCTTCGTCGCCGCCGTGCGGCGGGCCGAGGCAACGAGAGACCCATGAGCGAACCCTACCGATTACCCGACGAACGCGGCCATTTCGGCCCCTATGGCGGCCGTTTCGTCGCCGAAACCCTCATCGAACCCCTGGACGAGCTGGCCCAGGCCTGGTCGCGCCTGCGCGACGACCCCCAGTTCCGCGCCGAGCTGGACCGCGACCTGGCCCACTACGTGGGTCGCCCCTCTCCCCTCTACCTGGCCGAGCGCTGGAGCGAGCAGGTGGGCGGCGCGCGCCTGTGGCTCAAGCGCGAGGACCTCAACCACACCGGCGCCCACAAGGTGAACAACACCGTCGGCCAGGCCCTCCTCGCCCAGCGCATGGGCAAGACGCGCATCATCGCCGAGACCGGCGCCGGCCAGCACGGGGTGGCCACCGCCACCGTCGCCGCCCGCCTGGGCCTGGAATGCGTCGTCTACATGGGCGCCGAGGACGTGCGCCGGCAGGCCATCAACGTCTATCGCATGCGCCTCCTGGGGGCCGAGGTGGTGCCGGTGGAGTCCGGCTCCAAGACCCTCAAGGACGCCCTCAACGAGGCCATGCGCGACTGGGTCACCCACGTCGACGACACCTTCTACATCATCGGCACCGTCGCCGGCCCCCACCCCTACCCGGAGATGGTGCGCGAGTTCCAGGCGGTCATCGGCCGCGAGGCGCGCGCGCAGATGCTGGAACAGGCCGGGCGCCTGCCCGACGCCCTGGTGGCTTGTGTCGGCGGCGGCTCCAACGCCATCGGCCTGTTCCACCCCTTCCTCGGCGACGAGGACGTGGCCATGTACGGCGTCGAGGGGGGCGGCGAGGGCCTGGCCAGCGGCCGCCACGCCGCGCCTCTGTGCGCCGGCCGGCCGGGGGTGCTGCACGGCAACCGCACCTACCTCATGGAGGACGAGGACGGCCAGATCATCCCCACCCACTCCATCTCCGCCGGCCTCGACTATCCCGGCGTCGGCCCCGAGCACGCCTGGCTCAAGGACAGCGGCCGGGTGGAGTACGTGGCCGTCACCGATGACGAGGCCCTCGCCGCCTTCCACGAACTCACCCGCTGCGAGGGCATCATGCCCGCGTTGGAATCCAGCCACGCCCTCGCCTACGCCCGCCAGCTCGCCCAGCGCCTGGGCAAGGGCACGGACGTGCTGGTGAACCTGTCCGGCCGCGGGGACAAGGACATCCACACCGTCGCCGCCCTCGAGGGGATCCGCGTATGAGCCGCATCCAGACCCGCTTCCGGGCCCTGCGCGAGGCCGGCCGCAGCGCCCTCGTCCCCTACGTCACCGCCGGCGACCCGGACCCTGACTTCACCGTGCCCCTCATGCACCGCATGGTGGCCGCCGGCGCCGACCTCATCGAACTGGGGGTGCCCTTCTCCGACCCCATGGCCGACGGGCCGGTGATCCAGGCCGCCTGCGAGCGGGCCTTAGCGCACCGGGTCAACCTGCGCCAGGTGCTGGCCATGGTGGCCCGCTTCCGCGAGGACGACCCCGACACGCCGGTGGTCCTCATGGGTTACCTCAACCCGGTGGAGGTGATGGGCTACGAGACCTTCGCCCAGGAGGCGGCGCGCGCCGGGGTGGATGGCGTCCTCACCGTGGACCTGCCGCTGGAGGAGGGGGAGGACCTGTGGGCCGCCCTCGACGCCCACGGCCTCGACCCCATCTTCCTCCTCGCCCCCACTACCGACGACGAGCGCGCCAGGCGGGTGGCCGCCCGCGCGCGCGGCTTCCTCTACTACGTCTCCCTCAAGGGGGTCACCGGCGCCGCCCACCTGGACCTGGCCGCGGTGCGTGAGCGCATCCAAGACCTGCGCCGCCTCACCGACCTGCCCCTGGGGGTCGGCTTCGGCATCCGCGGCGCCGAGGACGCCGCCCACGTCGCCGCCTTCGCTGACGCCGCCGTGGTGGGCAGCGCCCTGGTGCGACGCATCGAGGAGCACCTGGGCCACCGCGACGCCGCCCTCGCCGCCATCGAAGACCTCTTGCGCGCCATGCGCCACGCCATGGACGCCCGCACACAGGAGTCCGGACCATGAGCTGGTTCCAGAAACTCGTCCCCTCCCGCATCCGCATCCAGAGCGAGAAGAAGCGCCAGGTCCCCGAGGGCCTGTGGACCAAGTGCCCGGAGTGCCAATCGGTCCTCTACCGGGTGGACCTGGAACGCAACCTGGACGTCTGCCCCAAGTGCGCCCACCACTTCCGCATCGGCGCCCGCCGGCGCCTGGACCTGTTCCTGGACGAGGCCCCGCGGGAGGAGATCGGCGCCGAGCTGGAGCCGGTGGACGTCCTCAAGTTCAAGGACGCCAAGAAATACAAGGACCGCCTCGCCCAGGCGCAGAAGGCCACCGGCGAAAAGGACGCCCTAGTGGCCATGCGCGGCCAGCTCAAGGGCCTGCCGCTGGTGGCCTGCGCCTTCGAGTTCCGCTTCATGGGCGGTTCCATGGGTTCGGTAGTGGGGGAGCGCTTCGTGCGCGCGGTGGACACCTGCCTGCGCGAATCCATCCCCCTGGTATGCTTCTCCGCCTCCGGCGGCGCGCGCATGCAGGAGGCCCTGTTCTCCCTCATGCAGATGGCCAAGACCAGTGCCGCCCTGCGTGAGATGTCGGAACGGGGCATTCCCTACGTCTCCGTCCTCACCGACCCCACCATGGGCGGCGTCTCCGCCAGCCTGGCCATGCTCGGCGACGTGAACGTGGCCGAACCCAAGGCCCTCATCGGCTTCGCCGGCCCACGGGTCATCGAACAGACGGTGCGGGAGACCCTCCCCGAGGGTTTCCAGCGCGCCGAATTCCTCCTCGAACACGGGGCCGTGGATCTCATCGTCGATCGCCGCGAGATGCGCGACCGCCTGGCCAACCTCCTGGCCCTGCTCAGCCACCGGTCCGCCCCCTGAGCATGGCCCCCCGAACCCTGGCCCAGTGGCTGGCCTGGCAGGATTCGCTCCACCCGGCGGAGATGGACCTGGGCCTGGAGCGGGTGTGCGCGGTGCTCGCGCGCCTCGGGCTGGAGCGCCCGCCCTTCCCGGTGGTGACCGTCGCCGGCACCAACGGCAAGGGCTCCACCGTCGCCTACCTGGAGGCGGTGCTCGCCGCTGCCGGCCACCGCCCCGGGGCCTACACCTCCCCCCACCTGCGGCGCTACAACGAACGCATCCGCGTGGCCGGCGTGGAGGCCGCCGATGACGAACTGGTGCGCGCCTTCGAGCGGGTGGAGGCAGCGCGCGGCGACGTCCCCCTCACCTATTTCGAATTCGGCACCCTCGCCGCCCTGGTGCACTTCGCCGAGGCCGAAGTGGACCTGGCCCTGCTGGAAGTGGGTCTGGGCGGGCGTCTGGACGCGGTCAACGCGGTGGACCCGGCGCTCTGCGTCGTCACCCCCATCGACCTGGATCACCAGGCCTGGCTGGGCCCGGACCGGGAGGCCATCGGCGCCGAGAAGGCGGGCATCCTACGCCCCGGCGTGCCGGTGGTGGTGAGCGACCGCGACCCGCCGGCCAGCCTCCTGGCGCGCGCCCGGGCACTGGGTGCCCCCGTGGAGCGCCTGGGGGTGGACTTCCACATCGACGCGGACGGCCGCTGGCGCGGGCCCACCGGGGCGTGGGAGCTGCCGCCCTTGGGCCTGCCCGGTGCCCACCAGCGGGACAACGCCGCCGGCGCGGTGAGGGCCCTGGAACGGCTGCGCGAGCGCTTCCCTTGGGACGGCGCGGCCCTCGCCCGCGGCCTCGCCGGGGCGCGCCTGCCTGGGCGTCAGGAGCGCCTCCCCGGGACTCCCGAATGGTGGCTGGACGTGGGCCACAACCCGCACGCCGCGCGTGCCCTGGCGGCGGCCCTGGCGGTCGATCCCCGGCCCACGGTGGCGGTAGTGGGGATGCTCGCCGACAAGGACCCCGGCGCCTTCCTGGCGCCGCTGCTGCCCCACCTCCGGGCCCTCCACCTGGCCGGCCTGGACGACCTGGAGCGCGGCGCCGCCGCGGCCCGCCTGCGCGAACGCTGCCCCCCCGCTCCCTGCCCGGTGCACGCCCACCCGGGGGTGGACGGGGCCTTGGAAGCGGCGCTGGCCCAGACCCCCGCGCACGGGCGGCTGCTGGTGACCGGCTCCTTCCACACCGTAGAACGGGCCCTGCGCTGGCGGGAGGTGCGCCTTGAGCGCGCCGGCTAGAAAAAATCGCTACCTCCCGTGGCTGGTGCTTGCCTCCCTGCTGGCCATCCTCCTGCCCTGGTGGCTGCAACCCGGCGAAGACGGCCTGGGGGCCGGCAACATTCCTCCCGACCCCTTCGCCGATCGGGTGGATGCGCGCGCCGGCTGGGAGGCCCTGCCGGCCGAATCCCCCACTCCCGACCTGGGCGAGCTCCTGGAACAACTGGCCCCGGCGACCCGCACCCCGGCGCAGCCGCCCCTGCCCACGGTGCGCCTGTGGCTGGTGGCCCTGGGGCCGTTCCCCGACCCGGAGGCCGCCGAAGCGGCGCGCCGCGCCCTCGTCGCCGGTGGGTTGGAGGCGGCGGTGGAGGCCGACGACGCGGGCCGTCCCTGGTGGGTGGTCACCGGCCCGGCCACCGACCCCAAATCGGCCGACGAACTCTTGCAACAGGCCCGGCGTCTCACCGGCGTCGAGGGCAGGGTGGAGCCCCTGGAATGAACGGCGCGCAGGCGGCGGCCTGGGAGCAGGGAAGGGCATCTGTTAGAATCGCCGCGCCCCAGAGGGTGGAGCGGGCATGATCAACCCCCTGGACGCGGCCATCGTCTTGGCCTTCTTGATCTCCGCCCTGGCGGGGTTGTGGCGGGGCTTTCTGCGCGAGGCTCTGGCCCTGGCGGGGTGGGTGGCGGCGGCCTGGGTGGCCCTTACTTTCACCCCCGCCCTGGACGCCCGCCTAGCGCCCTATGTGTCCGTGCCCGCGGCGCGTTCGGTGCTGGCCTTCGTCCTCCTGTTCGTGGCCACCCTGTTCACCGTCACCCTCATGGCGCGTGCCCTCGGAGCCCTCCTGCGGGCGGTGGGACTGGGCGGGGTGGACCGGGCGGTGGGTGGCCTGTTCGGCCTGGCGCGGGGCGTGGTCGTGGTGGTGGTGATGCTGGTCCTGGGGCGCATGCTGGGGCTGGACCAGGCCCCCTGGTGGCAGGCCTCGCGC
>WFVN01000283.1 GCA_015491615.1 Gammaproteobacteria bacterium | reverse complement strand
TGGAGCCCATAACCGGACTTGAACCGGTGACCTCTTCCTTACCAAGGAAGTGCTCTACCGACTGAGCTATATGGGCCGAAAACCTGCCGCGCGCCTCGTCTGGAGCGGGTGATGGGAATCGAACCCACATCATCAGCTTGGAAGGCTGAGGTTCTACCATTGAACTACACCCGCGGGAAACCAAGTTCCCTGAAGTTTCTGGTGGAGGGGGGAGGATTCGAACCTCCGAAGGCTGAGCCAGCAGATTTACAGTCTGCCCCCTTTGGCCGCTCGGGAACCCCTCCCAAAAAATAGCAGCGTATTCTGTGCACGAAAATGCGCGATGTCAACCGCCGGCCGCACCGCGGGGCTTCGACGTTGATCATGTCTGGTGGGCCGTCTAGGATTCGAACCTAGGACCCTCGGATTAAAAGTCCGGTGCTCTACCAACTGAGCTAACGGCCCTGAAGAAGGCGGTATGATACCGATCCGAAAGGAAATAACAAGGGTCGCCGCCGCCCTCAGATGGCCTCCAGCTTGCGCATCCCCGCGGGTAGCAGACGCAGATCCACGAGGGCGGTGACGAGGGCCTTGCCGAAGGTGGCCTCGTCTTCGTACACCAGCTTGTAGTACTGCACTTTCATGGTGAGGGCACTGCCCAGACAGATGGAGAGGAAGGTGAGGATGGAACCCAGCGCCAAGGTGGAGAAGCCGGTGATGCCCTGACCGAAGGTGCAGCCCATGCCCAAGACACCGCCGATGCCCATGAGCAGGCCACCGATGACGTGACGCCCCGCATCGCCCTTGTCCACGAACCATTCGATGCGGAATCTGCGGGTGAGGACGGCGTAGAGAAAGGAGCCCACCGTCACCCCGGCGATGGCCATCATGGCGAAGGTGATCAGACTCGGATTGCCCGGTTCCGTGGCCAGCATGTAGAGGGTCTGACCGGACGGGGCGACGAAGGTGTAGGACTGGGCCCCGTAGGCGCGCGGCGGGTCGTCCATGAATTCGATCTCCTCCAGCCACGCCTGTCCCATGGGACCGGCGGTGACGTACCAAGCCGCCAGGATGCACAGGCCCACCACCAGACCGCCGAAGACGTTGTCGAAGCGCCCGCGAAACTCTTCCTTGCGGAACGCCCATATCAACAGGATCACGCCGATGGCTAGGGCCCACAGGTAGTAAGCGGTTTGGGCGTCTTCGAGGCCGAGCAGGCCGGCGGTGAGGGCACCCAGGTCCTGGCTGGCAATGCCATGGTCGGCCAGGTTGGGGGAGATGGGGGTCATCCACTGGAGGAAGACGTAATAGTCGAAACTGGTGTAGAGCATGAGGTAGGCGGCCGCCCCCATGACCAGAAAGACCACCAGCGATTTCAGATTGCCGCCGCCGATGCGGATCATGGTCTTGTTGCCGCAGCCGCTGCCCAGGGTCATGCCGATGCCGAACAGAAGGCCGCCGAGGAGGTAGCGGGGCCAGACGAAGTTGGGGGTCCGGTAGGGGGGTTGGGCGGTGTCGTTACTGGCGGTCAGGCTCATGTCCACCAGGCCCAGGTATTCCAGCACCAGCACGCCCAGGGTGGCCACGGCGATGGCGAACGCCCAGGCGCCAAAACGGCCCGTGTCGCCCATGTTCACCCAGTCGGCGACGGCACCCATGGTGCAGAAATTGGTCTTGTTGGCCACCGCGCCCAGAACCACGGCGATGACGAATCCCCACAGATAGATTTCCCAGGTCAGTTCCATCGTCCGCTCCGGCAAGAACCCTTTGATGCACGTGATGCACGTGATGCACGTCTATCGGCAGAGGCCGGCCCGTCCATGAGGAGAATCATGATCAACGACGCCACGGTGACGGCGCGTGTTTTGGGCCGGCCCGCCCATGAGGAGAATCATGATACGCAAGCGCCCGCGAGACGGGGATCGAAAAATTTGAGCCGGGGATCAATCCCCTTTGGGGGCATAGACGGTGGGATCGGGCACGCCTGCTTCCTGGAACCCCTGGCGACGCAGGCGGCAGGCGTCGCAATGCCCGCAGGCCCGCCCGTGGGGGTCGGCTTGGTAGCAGGAGACGGTGAGGGCGTAATCCACCCCCATCGCCGTGCCGCGGCGGATGATTTCGGCCTTGCTGAGGTGGATCAGGGGGGCGTGGATGCGCCAGCGCTCGCCCTCCACCCCGGCCTTGGTGGCCACCTGGGCGAGGCGTTCGAACGCCTCGATGAAGGCGGGACGGCAATCGGGATAGCCGGAGTAGTCCACGGCGTTGACGCCGATGAACAGGTCGCGCGCGCCCAGCACTTCCGCCCACCCCAGGGCGATGGCGAGGAACACGGTGTTGCGGGCGGGGACGTAGGTGGGCGGGATGCCCTCGCTGGGCCGTTCGGGAACGGCGATGGCCGGATCGGTGAGGGCGGAGCCGCCGATCTCGTCCAGCGACAGGGTCACCACCTTGTGCTGGGCCACCCCTTGCGCCGCGGCGATACGCCGCGCCGCAGCCAGTTCGGCGTCGTGGCGCTGGCCATAGGCGAAACTGAGGGCATGGCAGCGATAACCCTGGCCGCGGGCGATGGCCAGGGTAGTGGCCGAGTCCAGGCCACCCGACAACAACACCACGGCGTCGCGCCCGTTCACCGACCCGGCTCCTCACCCCACAAGATCTTGTGCAATTGGATCTGGAAGCGCACCGCCAGGCGATCGCGCACGACCCAGTCGGCCAGCTCCCGCGCCGGCAAGTAGCCGTGGGCGGGGGAAAACAAGACCTCGCAACGGTCCGCCAGGTCGTGTTCCTCCATCACCGATCGGGACCAGCGGTAGTCTTCCTCGTCGCAAATGACGAATTTCACTTGGTCGTCGGGGCGCAGATGCGCCAGGTTGGGCCAGTGGTTGCGATGGGACTCACCCGAGCCGGGCGTCTTGAGGTCTATGACCTTCACCACCCGCGGATCCAGCCCGGCCACACTCAGGGCGCCGCTGGTCTCCAGGGAGACAGACAGAGCTAGATCGCACAAACGGGACAACAGCTCGCGCGTGGCCGGCTGCGCCAAGGGCTCGCCGCCGGTGACGGTGACGTGGCGCACGCCCATCTCCCGCACCCGCTCGACGATTTCGTCCAGGTCCATCCACTCGCCGCCGGTGAAGGCGTATTCGGTATCGCAGTAGCGACAACGCAATGGGCAGCCGGTGAGGCGAACGAAGACGGTGGGCCAACCCACCGTGCGCGATTCCCCTTGCAGGGACAGGAAGATCTCGCTGATGCGCAGTCGCTGGGCCATGCTCAAGGGACCGGAGGGGCGGCGTCGAGTTCCTCAGCCGTGCCTTTCCAGTTTCATCTGCTGGAGACGGCGCTGGGCGAGGCGCGCGGCGGTGCTGTCCGGATATTGCCGGACCAGTTGTTCGAGAATCTGACGCGCCCGGTCGTACTGCTTGAGTTCGTAGTGGCTGAAGCCCAGCTTGAGCATGGCGTCGGGGACCTTGTGACTCTCCGGGAAACGCGCCAGGACTTGGCTGAATTCCTGGATGGCACGCTCGAAGTTCCGTTTCACGTAGAACGCCTCGCCCAACCAATATTGGGCGTTGGCGGCATAGCGTCCCTGCGGATGGCGAAGCAGATAGTCCTGGAAGGCAGCGATGGCGCGATCGTAATGTCCGTCTTTGAGCAGGGCAAAGGCGCTTTCGTAGTCCCGCCGATCGACGGCGACATTTTCCTGAACATTGATCGGCGCCCCACCGATCTCCCCTAGGCCGGCGGGAGTCGGTGCTGGCGTCTCCGCGACCGACGCATCATCCACCGGCGACGTCGCCTGCACTTGGGATGACGCCGCTCCGCCGGTGGAGACGAGGAGTTTTTCCATGGCTGCCTCCAACTGACGCAGGCGGTTGTCGATGTCCAGGTAGAGGTCCTTCTGGCTTTTGTCCAAGCGCCCCAGGCGGTGCTGGAGAAGTTCCTGCTGGCCGCGCAGCTCGTCCACTTGCCGTTGGAGGGCCTCCACCTGGAGGTAGAGCTGGACCTGGTTCTCCATGATCCGCTCCAGGCGCCCCACCCGCTGCTCCAGGGTCTTGCCCGCGGGAACGGCCTGCTGGGCCCAGGCGGGGATGATTCCTGCCGCCAGCAGGAAAACCAGACCGACACGCCACCCGCGCGCCACGTCAGCGGCGTTTGTAAACGATTTCCACACGGCGGTTCTTGCTCCAGGCGGACTCATCGTGCCCGAGGACCGCCGGACGTTCCTCGCCGTAGCTCACCACGTCGATCTGATTGGGATCGGCCCCCATGAGGACCATGAGCTTCTTCACCGCGTTGGCGCGTCGCTCGCCCAGGGCCATGTTGTATTCGCGCGTGCCGCGCTCGTCGGCATGCCCCTCGAGAACGACGTGGGCGTTGGGATGGCCGGCCAGGTATCTGGCATGGGCCTCGACGACAGGGCGATATTCCTCTTTCACCTGCGCGGAGTCGAAATCGAAATAAATAATTCGTTTGGAGAGGAGACTGTCGGGCTGGTCCAGGGGATGGACTTCCTGCTGTACTTGCCCGCCATCCAAGGTCTGCCCCTCGGCGCCAGCACCCAGGCCCGTGCCGGTGGCAGTGGCCCCTTCACCTGGAAGGGCCCGCTGTTCCACCGGGGGGGCGACTTCACCCGTTTCTTCCGGCTTGGTCCCCTTGCCCGCGCAGGCGGTCAGGAGCATCCCCGCCGCCACTACCACCACGATCTGCCAACGCTTAGCCATGGAAGACTCCTTATTGAGTTATTTATTTCCTCATCAATCGAGAAACGGCGACCAGCTCGGCTCACGCACGTCGCCTTCTCCCTCCACTTGAAATGTTTGTCGCACCCGACCATCCACCGAGACCGCTGCCAGGACCCCCTTTCCGCGGATTTCGGTGGCGTAGATGATCATGCTGCCATTGGGCGCGAAACTGGGCGATTCATCCAGTTTCGTGTCCGTCAGGACCCGCATTATACCGGTTTCCAGCTCCAGCACAGCGACCCGATAGCGCCCCTGCTCGTCCAGATTGATGCAAGTGAGCAGGCGCCCGTCGGGAGAGAAGTGGGGCCGCAGGTTTTGTTTGCCGTCGAAAGTGAGACGCTCAATGCGCCCATCGGCGAAGTAATAGCGATACACCTGGGGGGAACCTCCACGTTCGGAGACGAAGGCCAGGGAAGCGCCGTCCGGGGCCCAGGCGGGTTCGGTGTCGATGGCCCAATGGCGAGTGATGCGGGTCAGCTTGCGGGTGGCCAAGTCCATGACGTAGATCTCGGCGTTGCCGTCCTTGGAGAGGACCAAGGCCAAGCGCTTGCCGTCCGGGGAGAAGACCGGCGCCCCATTCAGGCCTTCGAAACTGGCGATACGTTCGCGCTTGCCGGTAGCGATTTCCTGGATGAAGATTTCCGGCCGTTTGCGCTCGAAAGAGACATAGGCCAAGCGACGTGCGTCGGGAGACCAGGCGGGGGAGAGGATGGGTTCGCGCGAACGCAGGATGGGACGGGCGTTGGCGGCGTCCGCATCGGCCAATTCCAACGTGTAGCGGGATTTGCCGTCCGGGCCGGTCTTGCGCACCACGTAGACGATGCGCGTGTCGAAGGCACCACGGATGCCGGTGAGTGCCTCGTACACCTGATCACTGATGCGGTGGGCCACCGAGCGCAGACGCGCCGCAGGCACGGTGTAACGCAGCCCTCGCAAGGCCTTGGCGCGAAACACGTCGAACAACTGGAACTCCACCACGTAACGGTCCACGCCCACGGGCACGACGCGACCGATCACTAAGTGGGGGATGCCCAGCAGGCGCCAGTCGCGAAACTGCACGGGTTTGCCGGGGCTGGGGCGGGAGAGCATGTCCTCGCGCGGCAGGGGGGCGAACTGGCCGCTGCGTTCGAGGTCCGCTTCCACCACGGCGGCCACGTCCAGGGGCGGCGCGCCCGACCCTTCCCAGGCGAAGGGAACGACGGCGATGGGCATGGCCGCCTCCACACCGCGGGTGATCTCGATGGTGAGGGCCGCCTGAACCGGAACGGCCAGGGTGCACAGAAACAACAGGGCGATGAGGACGCGGGGCATGGGTCTCGGTTTCATCCTTTCCTTAGAGATCGTCAGGCTTCCGGCTTGAATACCAAATGTAAATCACGGAAATATTTCATCAACTCGGGTTTCGACGGCAACGGCAAGGGTTCGGCGCGATAGACGGCGTCTTCGACCGACCGATCGAACACCACATCACCGCTGCTCTTCACTACCTGCACTTGAGCCACACGCCCACCCGGCATGATACGCACCTTCACCTCCGCCGACATCCCCGGGCGGAAGCCGGGCGGCTTGATCCAGCTCTGTTCGATGCGCTGTTTGATGAGGGCGCGGTAGCGGGCCACCTCCTTCAGAGCGACCTCTTCGGCGGCCCTCTGGGCGGCACGCCGGCGGGCTTCCTCGGCCAGTTGCCGGCGCCGTTCGGCTTCTTCTTCCTGGCGCCGCCGTTCGGCAGCCAGGCGTTCGGCTTCTTCTTTAGCCTTCCGGGCGGCTTCTTCGGCCTTGCGCTTCTCTTCTTCGATACGACGGCGTTCGGCCTCGGCGCGTGCCTTCTCTTCCGCGATGCGGCGCTTTTCCGCTTCCAGGCGCGCCTTCTCCTCGGCGGCCCGGCGCTTGGCCTCTTCGATCCGCCGTCGTTCTTCCTCGGCCCTTTTCTTGGCCTCCGCCTCGGCGCGGCGCTTGGCCTCCAGTTCGCGCAGGCGCCGCTGTTCCGCTTCGCGCGCCTTGCGCGCCTCTTCCGCCTCCTGTCGCAACTTGCGCAGACGCGCTTCTTCTTCCTTGCGCTTGGCCTCCTCGGCGGCCTGCAGGCGGGCGATCTCTTCCTGCACCTTGGCCTCGTCCACCGCCACCGCCTGAACGATTTCTCCCTGGGACACGACCGGCTCGGGGGCAGGGGTCCAGTCGAGGCTGAGGACGAGAATCCCAGCGAACACCACGTGCAGCACGAGGGCAAGGACGAAGGCCGAAGGATAGCGGCGCACGAGATCGAACATCAGCCATGCCCCTCCGGCGGCTCGGTGACGAGACCGACACGGGGGGCGCCGGCCCGCTGCAGCAGGCTCATGGCCTCCACCACCCGCCCGTAGGGAACGTCCCGGTCACCGCGCACCAGCACCGGCGTCCCCGGCTGATGGCGCAACACCGCCGCCACCCGGTTCACCAGGGTGACTTCGTCCACCGGCGCCTCGGGGTCTTCGCCCACGTTGACGAAAAAGCGCCCCTGGGCGTCCACCGTCACCACCAGCGGCTCTTTGTCCTCCTCGGGGACGATGGGAGTGGCGGCCGCCTGGGGCAGGTCCACTTCCACCCCTTGGGTGAACAGCGGGGCGGCGACGATGAAAACTACCAACAGCACCAGAGTCACGTCGATGTAAGGGACGACGTTGATCTCGGCCATCGGCCGACGGCGCTGGCGAGGCGCGGGAGCGGGCATCAGCGGCGTACCTGTCGTTGCAGGATGTTGACGAATTCTTCCTGGAAGGCCTGGAAGCGGCCGGCCAGGCGGTCCACGTCGGTGATCAGGCGATTGTAGGCGACGACCGCCGGGATGGCGGCGAAGAGACCGAAGGCGGTGGCGATGAGGGCCTCGGCGATGCCGGGGGCGACCATCGCCAGGGTGGCCTGCTTGACGCCGCTGAGGGCACGGAAGGCGTTCATGATGCCCCATACCGTGCCCAGCAGGCCGATGTAGGGACTGGTGGAACCGACGGTGGCGAGGAAAGGCAGGTGTTGTTCCAGGATCTCCATCTGCCGCCCCAGGGCGACGCGCATGCTCCGTTGCACCCCGTCCATGATCTCGTCCGGTTCCAGGCCCTCCTTCTTGAGCCGGGCGAACTCCTTGAAGCCGGAGACGAACACCGCCTCCATCGCCTGTTCGCCGGGCTTGAGCTCGTTCTGCACCAGTTCCTTGTAGAGGCCGGCCAGCTCGGCCCCGGACCAGAAACGGGACTCGAAGGCCTCGGCCGCCACCCGCGCCCGGCGCAATTGCCGCCACTTGGCGAAGATCACCGTCCAGGCGAGGAGGGAGGCGAGAACGAGGATGGCCATCACCAATTGCACGAAGGGGCTGGCGCCGGCGATGAGGTGGACGAAGGACATGTCGGTATTCAAGCGAGAATCTCCTCGTAGAGCGATGGGGGCAGGCGGCGGGGGGTGAGGCGCTCGGCGTCCACCACCGCCACGCGCACGCGCGCCTCGCACAGGGGGTCTTCGTGGACGCCCTGCTCGCACACGCGCTGGTGAAAGGTGAGGCCTGCGCGGCTGGCGCGGGTGATGTCCTGGACCACGTCCAGGAGCTGGTTGAAGCGGGCCGGACGGTGGAAGTGGACGTCGGCGCGCACCACCGCGAAGACCAGGCCGTGCTGCTCACGCAACCAGTCCTGCTCGATACCCCGCGAGCGCAACCATTCCGTGCGCGCCCGTTCCATGAATTTCAGATAGTTGGCGTGATAGACGACGCCGCCGGCGTCGGTGTCCTCGTAATAGACCCGCAGGGGCCAGACGTAACGGTGGGTGGCCGTCTCACTCATCGGCCGGCCCCGTCAGGAGGTCGCTGCCGGGGGCGGAAAGGCCCAGGAGGCGATAGGTGTTGGCGGTGGCCACGCGCCCGCGGGGGGTGCGCATGAGAAAGCCGCGCTGGATGAGGTAGGGCTCGATGACGTCTTCGATGGTGCCCCGCTCCTCGCCGATGGCGGCAGCCAGGTTGTCCAGGCCCACGGGGCCACCGTCGAAGCGCTCCACCACCGCCCGCAGGAGGCGCCGGTCCATGGGGTCCAGGCCCTCGTTGTTCACGTCCAGGAGGTTCAAGGCCTCGTCGGCGACGGCGGCGGTGATGCGCCCCTGGGCGCGCACCTGGGCGTAATCGCGCACGCGCCGCAGGAGGCGGTTGGCGATGCGCGGGGTGCCGCGCGCGCGGCGGGCGATTTCCACCGCCCCGGCTTCCTCGATGGGGACCTCGAGGATGCGCGCCGAGCGCTGGACGATGCGCGCCAGCTCTTCGGTGCGGTAGTACTCCAGGCGGGCGTTGATGCCGAAACGGTCACGCAAGGGCGAGGTGAGGAGGCCGGCGCGGGTGGTGGCTCCCACCAGGGTGAAGGGGGGCAGATCGAGCTTCACCGAGCGCGCCGCCGGCCCCTCGCCGATGATGATGTCGATCTGGTAGTCCTCCATGGCCGGGTAGAGGACCTCCTCCACCACCGGGCTCAGGCGGTGGATCTCGTCCACGAAGAGGACGTCGCGCGGTTCCAGATTGGTGAGCAGGGCGGCGAGATCCCCAGGCCGTTCCAGGACCGGACCGGAGGTCTGGCGCAGGTTGACCCCCAGCTCGTGGGCGATGATGTGCGCCAAGGTGGTCTTGCCGAGCCCGGGCGGGCCGTGCAGGAGGACGTGATCGAGGGCCTCGCCGCGCGCCCTGGCCGCGGCCACGAACAGGCTCAGCTGGTCGCGCACCTTGGCCTGGCCCACGTAGTCTTCCAGACGCTGCGGGCGGATGCGCCCTTCCAGCTGGGCCTCGCCGGGAACGGCCTCGGTGGTCACCAGGCGGTCCGTCTCCAACACCATCAGCGCGCCGCCCCCTGCAAGGCCTGGCGGATGATCTCCTCGGTGCTGCGCCCGGCGGCCTCCACGCCGGCGAGGAGGCGGTCCACCTCGGCGGGCTTGTAACCGAGGGCGGCGAGGGCCTGGCGCGCATCCACCAGGGGATCGGCAGCGACGGCCTCGGAAGCGCCGATCGCCGGCCCGCTCACCGCCTCGTCCTTGAACCGATCGCGCAGTTCGACGATAAGGCGCTCGGCGGTCTTCTTGCCGATGCCGGGGAGGCGGGTGAGGCGGGTGACGTCGTTGGCGCGCACCGCCTCGGCCAATTCCTCGGCGCTCATCCCCGAAAGGAGGGCCAGGGCGAGACGCCCACCGACACCGCTGATGCGGATCAGACGCCGAAACAGGTCGCGCTCGCGCTGGCGGGAGAAACCGTACAGGAGGTGGGCGTCCTCGCGCACCACCAAGTGGGTGTGGAGGGTGACCGGCTCGCCCACCTGGGGCAGGTCGTAGAAGGTAGTCATGGGCGCCTCCAGCTCGTAGCCGACCCCGCCCACGTCCACCAATAGCAGGGGGGGATGTTTGCCGGCCAGGGTCCCGCGCAGGCGTCCGATCATCGCCCCACCCAGGTCGAGCGTCCGTGGTGGGCGTGGCACAGGGCCACCGCGAGGGCGTCGGCGGCGTCCGCCTGGGGTGGGCCGCCGAGGGCGAGGAGGCGGGCGACCATGTGCTGGACCTGGGCCTTGTCGGCACGGCCGGTGCCCACCACCGCCTGTTTCACTGCCGTGGGGCTGTACTCCGCCACCGGCAGGCCGGCGGCCACGGCGGCGGCGATGGCGACCCCGCGCGCCTGCCCCAGCTTGAGGGCGGAAGACGGGTTCAAGCGCACGAAGACCGATTCGATGGCCATTTGCTGGGGGCGGTATTCGTTCACGATGGCGCTCATGTGGGAGAAGATCTCGGCCAGGCGCTCCGACATGGGGCCCGCGCCCAGGCGCAGGCATCCGCTGGCCACGTACCGCGCCCGCCCGCGGGCCACCTGGATGATACCAAAGCCGGTGATCCGCGAACCAGGATCCACGCCCAGGATGCGGACCGCCCCGGCGGCGCTCATCCCAGCTTCGCCAACACCTGTTCGCTGATGTCTGCGTTGGAGTACACGCGCTGGACGTCGTCCAGGTCCTCGAGCATGTCCAGCAGCTTGAGCATGGTGCGGGCGTCGTCTTCGTCGAGGGAGACGGTGGTGGAGGCGCGCATGGTCACCTCCGCCGACTCCGGTTCCAGGCCCGCCGCCACCAGGGCGTCCTTCACGCGTCCGAAGTCCTCGGGGGTGGTGAGGACGTCGATGCTGCCGTCGTCGTTGCTCACCACGTCCTCGGCGCCGGCCTCCAGGGCCGCCTCCATGAGTCGGTCCTCGTCCACCCCCGGCGGATAGCTGAGCACCCCCTGCTCGGTGAACAGATAGGCCACCGAACCGGAGGTGCCCAGATTGCCTCCCATCTTGCTGAAGGCGTGGCGCACCTCGGCCACGGTGCGGTTACGGTTGTCGGTCATGCAATCCACCATCACCGCCACGCCATTGGGGCCGTAGCCCTCGTAACGCACCTCTTCCAAGGCCGTTCCTTCCTGCTCTCCCGAGCCGCGTTTGATGGCGCGCTCGATGGTATCCTTGGGCATGTTGTGGGAGAGGGCGTTTTCGATAGCGGCGCGCAGGCGCGGGTTGGCGGAGGCGTCCGGCCCGCCCAGGCGGGTGGCGACGGTGATCTCACGGATCAGCTTGGTGAAGATCTTGCCTCGCTTGGCGTCCTGGGCCCCCTTGCGGTGTTTGATGTTGGCCCATTTGCTGTGTCCTGCCATGCTTACCTCTCGAAAGGCTCGAAAAACACCCGATCGCTTGGATCCATGGGGCGCGATCGTCGTTCCTCAGAAGCGGACCTGCACACCCGCCCGCCAGCCAGCGTCCAAATCCATGTCCGCACCACTGCCCAAGCTGGCCTCGAAGCGACGGTAGCCCAAATAAACGGTGGCGGTGGGCAGGATTTCATACTCTCCCTGCAGGGACCAGGTCCAGAAGGACCGGGCGTCCAGGAAAGTGACGATGTCCGGGGCGTAGTAGCCCTCGCCGGCCACCGCGAAACGCTCGGCGTCGGGCATGCGATAGCGCAGGTGGCCGCCGATGGCGAAGGCGAGCACGTCGATGTCGCCCCGATTGGCTAAATTCAGGCGTCCCCCGACCCCTGCCTCCAGGCCGGGGAAGCTGGTACCCACCTCGTCACTCACTTCCAGGCCGGTGTGGAAAATAACAGTATTGTCAGTGTTGTAGAGGAGCCCGAACCCCAGCTCGTTGCGCCCGAAACTCTGCCCGCCCACCAGGCGCCCATAGGTAAAGTAGGCGCTCTTCTCGCTCAGGGCGACGCCGGCCGTCTGTGCCAAAGCGGCGGTGGCGACGAGACTCGAGACCAGGGCGATCAGCCCCGTTGTCCATCGATATGCCATGGGTTCTAGCCCCCTCGATTTCGCATGGATTCGGAATCGGACCGAACGATGCATGGGCCACGGGGTCCGAGGGAATACCCTCAATCGGAATGTGGACGCATCGACGGTCCGTGGATTATAGTCGGTGCGTCATCTTATCACAGGCCCCATGGGCCTCGTCCTGAATGGGTTTCCAACAGGATCTCCCCGATGGAAACGCCGTTTGGGCGCGCAAGGAGGTTATACCCATCATGCAGTTCAGCGGTCTCATCGACGCATCCGTGTGGGAAGTCGTCGGCTATACGCTTTTGACCACCCACATCACCATCGCCGCGGTCACCATCTACCTGCACCGTCACCAGGCGCACCGCGCCCTCGACCTGCACCCGGCCGTCGCCCATTTCTTCCGCCTCTGGCTGTGGCTCACCACCGGCATGGTCACCCGCGCCTGGGTGGCCATCCACCGCAAGCACCACGCCAAGTGCGAGACGCCCGAAGACCCCCACAGCCCACAGGTGTTGGGCCTGAAGAAGGTCCTCCTGGAGGGGGCGGAACTCTACCGTGCCGCCGCCCGCCAGCCGGAGATCCTGGAGAAGTTCGGCCACGGCACGCCGGACGACTGGCTGGAGCGACACGTCTACACGCCGCACAGCGGTAAGGGCATCCTCATCACCCTGGCGGTGGACGTGCTCCTCTTCGGCCCCATCGGCCTCACCGTGTGGGCCGTGCAGATGTTGTGGATCCCCTTCTTCGCCGCCGGCGTGATCAACGGCATCGGCCACTACTGGGGCTATCGCAACTATGAGTGCGCCGACGCCTCCACCAACATCGTCCCCTGGGGCATCCTCATCGGCGGCGAGGAGTTGCACAACAACCACCACACCTTCGCCAGCTCGGCCAAGCTCTCCTCCAAGTGGTGGGAGTTCGACATCGGCTGGATGTACATCAAGCTCCTCTCCTACCTGGGCCTGGCGAAGGTGAAGAAGGTGGCCCCCAAGCCGGTCATCGGCCCGGCCAAGCCGGCGGTGGACATGGATACCCTGCGCGCCCTGTTCACCTACCGTTTCCAGGTGATGGCTGACTACACGCGCCAGGTCATCGCCCGCGTCAACGCCGAGGAACTGGGCCGCGCCGTCGGCCCCGACCGCGGCCTCCTCAAGCGCGCGCGACGTATCCTGGCACGGGAGGAGTCGCTCATGGACGACACCACCCGGGCGCGCCTAGAGGAGATCCTCGCCCGCAACCCCACCCTGAACACCGTGTACCAGTTCAAGGTACGGTTGAAGGCCATCTGGACCCGCTCGCAGGAGAGTCAGGAAGCCCTGTTGCAACAGCTCCAGGAGTGGTGCCAGCAGGCCGAGGCCACCGGCATCCAGGCACTGCAGGAGTTCGCCGGGCGCATCCGGCGCTACTATCCGGTGCCGCCGCCCGCGACCGCCTGACGGCGGCTCGGGCCGCACCCACAAAAAACCCGCCGTTTGGCGGGTTTTTTGTGGGTCAGGGGTGTTGCGCACTCACTTGATCTTGGCTTCCTTGTAGATCACGTGCTTGCGAACGACCGGATCATACTTGCGGATCTCGAATTTCCCGGGCATGGTGCGCCGGTTCTTGGTGGTGGTGTAGAAATGGCCGGTTCCGGCGCTGGACACCAAACGAATCTTCTCTCTCATGATCGCCTCCTCAGACCTTCTCGCCGCGGGCGCGGATCTCGGCCAGCACCTGGTCGATGCCCTTCTTGTCGATGATGCGCAGCCCGTGGCTGCTCACCCGCAGGCGCACCCAGCGGTTCTCGCTCTCCACCCAGAAGCGCCGGTAGTGGAGATTGGGCAGGAAACGGCGCTTGGTCTTGTTGTTGGCGTGGGAGACGTTGTTCCCAGTGATGGGGCGCTTCCCGGTGACCTGACATACCTTGGACATGATCGTCACTCCCGAAAAATTCTCGATTCTGCCGCCCTCGGGCCTGGGGCCCCGGGGAAAGGCGGCACGTTATACCAGAAAACCCACTGCCTGGGTAGTCCGAGCCCTTTCCATGATGAACGCGCCCAACGGGCCGCACACCGCCGTCCGCTTCACTCGATGGACAAACGGTGCGACTCAGTCGGTGACGCCGCTGCGGTAGATGTTCTTAATGAGGGTCAGCTCTCCCTCGGTGATGCCACACAAATCGATGATCTCGCGATCTCCGAAGCCATCGCGCAGCATGCGCACCGCCTCGTCGTAGGACTTGCCGCTGGCGACGGGGAGGCTGAGGCGTTGCGCCTCCAGCTTGCGCAGGCGTTTCTCCATCGCTTGCAGGTGGTCCCCCAGGCCGGCGGTGAGGGCCTGCTGGGCCTTGATCTCGTCGTCCTGCCGGGCAAGGCGCTCTGCCATCTCCAGCAAAGCAGCACGCAAGGCCGCCTTCTGCCTGCGTCCAGCGCGCCACAGGGCAAGGCCGAGAACGAAGGCGACCAAGACGAGGACGAGGACGGTGAGGGCGATGCTCATCCGCTGCGCGCCGCCGGCTGAAAACCTGGAACGAGGCGGGCGAGGACGCGCTCGTAGGCCACCACCCCGGGACTGCGAGGATAGAGCATCGGCGCCGGTTGCTGCTGGCGGGCAGCCTCACGGAACTTGGGATCCTCGGGAATCACTTCGTCCAGGACCAGCTTGGGATATTTTCGATACAACTGGCGTAGGGCGTCGACGCCGGCACGGGCGCGCGGATCGTAGAGGGTGGGGAGGATGCGCGCGTCCAGGGGGCGGCGCAGGGACTTGTTGACCATCGCCAGGCTGCCCATGATGCGTTCCAGCCCCTTGAGGGCCATGAAGTCGGTCTCCACGGGGATGAGGAGCTGGCGGCTGGCGGCCAGGGCGTTGACCATGAGCAGGCCCAGTACCGGTGGCGAATCGACGATGGCCACGTCGAAGCGGTCACGGTAGCGGTGCAGGGCCTGGGCGAGGACCAGGCCCTTGCCCGGACGCGCCCCCAACTGCCGCTCCAGGGTGGCCTGGGCGGTGTTGGCGGGCATCAGCGCCAAACCTTTCACCGAGGTCCCCACCACCACCTTTTGCAGGGGCAGGCCGGGGCGACGGAAGACCTCGTACACGCCCTTGCCCATCTGTTCCGGCTCGTAGCGGAAATAACTGGTGAGGGAGCCTTGCGGGTCCATGTCCACCAGCAGCGCCCGCCGGCCGCGCATGGCCAGGAGGGTGCCCAGGGTGATGGCGGTGGTGGTCTTCCCCACCCCGCCCTTCTGATTGGCGACGGCGATCACTCTCATGGTGACGCGGGCCTCGTTGGAGAAGAGACATTCCCCCGGGGGATAGCAGGTTTCGTGCCCGTGGGTGGTGTCAACAAGCGACCGGCAAGCCCCTCGCCACGAACGAAGGCCTGTGGGTTGAGGGCCTTGCGCTCCTTGGAGGTGTCGTGGGCGGAAATGGCCAGGACCACGCGACGGTTTTTGTTGCGCCCCTCGGGCGTCGAGTTGTCGGCGATGGGCCGGTACTGGCCGTAGCCGATGGCGGCCATGCGCTTGGGATCCACCCCGCCCGCCTGGAGGAGGCGCACCACCGACGAGGCGCGGGCGGCGGAGAGTTCCCAGTTGGAGGGGAACTCGGGGGTGTGGATGGGGACGGAGTCGGTGAAACCTTCCACGTTCACCGGGTTGGGGAAGGGACGCAGGATGGCGGCGATCTGGCGTAACACGGGCACTGCCTGGGGGGAAAGTTCGGCGGAACCCGAAGCGAACAGGATGTCCGTTTTCATTTCCACTTCCAGCCAGTTACCGTCCTCGCTGACGCTGATGAGCCCCTGATCCATGAGCCCGGCCATGGCCTGTTTGATCTGTTCGGCCATGGTCTTGAGGTTTTCTCTGTATTCGCCGTCCGCCAGGCGTTCGTTGTGGGCGGGATCGGGGGGCGGATCCTGGGCGGTGATCTGCTCGCGCACGATCTTGATGGCCCCCACCTCGATGGGATTCATGGTACGCGGTTCCCCTTCGAAGGCGGAGAGCAGCGATTCGGTGAGGATCTTGTACTTACCTTCGTTGAGCGAAGACATGGCGTAGAGAACGACGAAGAAGGCGAACAACAGGGTGATGAAGTCGGCGTAGGAGACCAGCCAACGCTCCAGATTCTCGTGTTCTTCCGGTTTTCTGCGTCGGGCCATCTACTGCAGATATCCCTTCAATTTGTTCTCGATGGCACGGGGGTTCTCGCCTTCTGCAATGGCGATGATCCCTTCGATGACCATCTCCCGGAACTGTACTTCCCGTTCCACCTGCGCCTTGATCTTGTTGGCCATGGGTAGCAGGACGAGGTTGGCCAGGCCCACACCGTAGATGGTGGCGACGAAGGCGGTGGCGATACCGGCCCCCAGCTTGGAGGGGTCGGAGAGGTTTTCCATAACGTGGATGAGACCCATGACGGCGCCGAGGATGCCGATGGTGGGGGCATAGCCACCGGCCGCTTCCAGCAGTTTGGCGGCCGCCAGGTCGGCCCCTTCCTTGGCTGCCAGTTCCACTTCCAGGACGGCGCGGATGGCATCCGGCTCGGCCCCGTCCACCAGCAATTGCAATCCCTTTTTGGCGAAGGGGTCACGCTCCGAATTGGAAGCTCCTTCCAACCCCAGCAGTCCCTCGCGACGGGCGATGTTGCTCCAACGGATGATCTTTTTGATCGCTCCTTTGGGATTGATCTTGGGCGGCGCAAGGACCCAGAGGGAGCGCGAGAGGGCGCGTTTGAAAGTGTCCAAGGGGGACTGGAGCATGATCGCCCCGAGAGTGCCGCCGCCGACGATGAGCAGGGCCGGGAGATTGAGGAGAGAGGCGGCATGCCCTCCCTCCAGCGCCTGCCCCAGGAGGATGGCGGTGAAGGCGGCGACGATCCCGAGAAGGGAGAGGATGTCCATGGCTCAACGCCCCAGTCGGGCCAACTCCACCCCGATCTGGTCCAGCGGGAGGATGCGGTCGGCCAGGCCCGCCTGGGCCACCGCCGCCGGCATGCCGTAGATGGTAGAAGTGGCCTCGTCCTGGGCCCACACTTGGGCGCCGCGGGCCTTGAGGGCGCGCGCGCCCTCGCGCCCGTCCGCCCCCATGCCGGTAAGGATGCAGGCCAGGACGTGGCCGCCGAAGGACTCGGCCAAGGCGGCGAAGCCCTTGTCCACGCTGGGCTTGTAGGTGTCCGTGGGAACCGCGTCCACCACCTGCACGCGACCGGCGCCGTTCTTGCGCACGAGCATCTGCCGCCCACCTGGGGCGAGGTACACCTTGCCCCCCTCCAGCATCTCCCCGTCCCGCGCCTCGTGCACCGACAGAGGTACCACCCGGTCCAGGCGCTCGGCGAAGGGCCCGGTGAAGTTCGCGGGCATGTGTTGGAAGATGACGATGGGATGGGGGAAGTTGGCGGGGATGGCCTTGAGCACCACCTGCAGGGCTTGAGGGCCCCCGGTGGAGGCGCCGATGGCGACTACTTCGACGTGTCCCGGTGGCGTCGCCGGGGCGACCGGTCGCGGCGGGGAGGCGGGCTCGGGATGGGGCGGCGCAGGAGCGGTGCGCGCCACTCGCCCGCCCAGGGCGCGGCTGCGGGCCACCGCCTTGACCTTCTCGCAGAGTTGCCGCTTGGCCTCCTTTCGGTCCCGGGAAATCTCCTCGAACTTCTTGGGCAAGTAGTCCACCGCTCCCTTTTCCAGGGCCCTGAGGGTGGCGTGGGCGCCGTCGTAGGTAAGACTGGAGAACATGAGCACCGGCGTGGGGTGCTCGGCCATGATCCGTTCCAGGGCGGTGATGCCGTCCATCACCGGCATTTCGATGTCCAGGGTGACCACGTCCGGGCGCAGGCGCGCGACCAAGTCCACGGCCTCTTTGCCATCGGCGGCGGTACCGACCACTTCGATGGCCGGGTCCTCCTCCAGCATTCGTTGGATGCGGCGGCGGAAGAATCCGGAGTCGTCCACCACCAGGACCTTGATCGTCATGGTTTCTCCTTCAGGGCGCGTAGGCCTTGATGAGGCTCGGCACGTCCAGGATCAGGGCGATACGCCCGTCGCCGGTAATGGTCGCCCCGGCCAGGCCCGGCACGCCGTGCAGCAGGGCCCCCAGGGGCTTGATGACCACCTCCTCCTGGCCGATGAGACGCTCCACCACGAAGCCCACCTTCTGGTTGCCCACGTTCACCACCACCACGTGGTTCTCGGCGTTGTCGCCGCTCTGCTCGCCCGGGGGCAGCAGCCACCGATTGAGGAAATACAGGGGCAGGGGCTTTTCGCGCACCATGACCACCAACTGGCCGTCCACGGTGTTGGTGTCGGCCATGTCCAGGTCGAAGATCTCATTGACGCTCACCAGCGGCAGGGCGAAGGTCTGTTTGCCCAGCATGACCATGAGGGTGGGCATGATGGCCAGGGTCAGGGGCACCTTGATCATCAGCTTGGTGCCCACGTCCTTCTCCGATTCGATCTCGATGCTGCCGTTGAGCTGGACGATGCGCGTCTTCACCACGTCCATGCCCACGCCACGCCCGGAGATGTCCGAGATTTGCTCCTTGGTGGAGAAGCCGGGGGCGAAAATGAGGGAGAAGGCTTCCTTGTCGTCCATGCGCGCGGCGCTCTCGGGGTCGAGGATGCCCTTCTCGATGGCCTTCTTGCGCAGCACGTCGGGATCCATACCGCGCCCGTCGTCGCTGATGGTGAGAAGGATGTGGTCCCCCTCCTGTTCGGCGGAGAGGATCACCGTGCCGGCACGCGGTTTTCCTTTGGCCTCGCGCTCGTCGGGCATTTCGATGCCGTGATCCACGGCGTTGCGCACCAGGTGGATGAGGGGGTCGGCGAGGGCCTCCACCAGGTTCTTGTCCAGATCGGTGTCTTCGCCGCGCATCTCCAGGTTGACTTCTTTATTGAGGCTACGCGCCAGATCCCGAACCACCCGGGGGAAGCGCCCGAACACCTTTTTGATGGGCTGCATGCGGGTCTTCATCACCGCCGCCTGGAGGTCGGCGGTGACCAGGTCCAGGTTGGAGATGGCCTGGGCCAGCATCTCGTTGCTGGTGGAGCTCTCCAGCGTCACCAGGCGATTGCGCACCAGCACCAGTTCGCCCACCATGTTCATGATGTCGTCCAGGCGCCTGGTGTCCACGCGCACGGTGGTCTCGCCCTGGGGGGGCTCCTTGCCTTTGTCCTTGGCGGGCTTTTTCTCCGCTTTGGGAAGAGCCGGGGGGTTTTCCTCTGTCTTTTCCTCGGGCTTTTGCTCGGCGACGGGAGGGGATGCCGGCGGCGCAGGCTCGGGGGCGGGGGCGTCCTTGGGTTTCACTACCTCGGGGTTGAACTGGCCGGGGCCGTGCAACTGGTCCAGCAGGGCCTCGAATTCCTCTTCGGTGATCTCGTCGTCGCCGGCGGCCTGGGGCGCAGCCTTCGCCTCGCCCGTCGTCTCCGCGGGCGGCGCGGAGGCGGTGGGAGCGTCACCGGGTTTCACCGCCTCGGGGTTGAACTGGCCGGGGCCGTGCAACTGGTCCAGCAGGGCCTCGAATTCCTCCTCGGTGATCTCGTCGTCCCCGTCCGCGTCCTGGGGTGTCGCTTCGACCTGCCCTGCAGCCGGGGCCTGGGGGGCGGCGACTTCGGAAACCGGCTCGGCGGGAGCTTCGGCCGGGGCGACCTCGGCGGGGGATGGCTCGGCGGCGGGCGAGGGCGACTGCGGCTCGTCCAGGGGAGCACCGTCGCGCAGGGCGCGCAACTGGGCGAGCAGCTCCGGGTCGGCCGGGCCGGGTTCTTCTCCGCCGCGCAGGGT
>WFVN01000282.1 GCA_015491615.1 Gammaproteobacteria bacterium | reverse complement strand
GTGGGCTGTTCGGAGCGGACGGTGCGCCGGGCATTGAAGCGGGGCGGGGGGGCGGTGCGCACGCCCTGTGGGTTGGTGCGGGAGACTCCCTCCAACTAGCGCCTCCCGCCGGCGGTTTCCAGCAGTTTGGCCAGCTTTTGCGCCCCGCGTTTCATGGCCTGGAGGACAGTCCGGCGGGGGCCTTCCGGGGCCTGGTCGGCGGCCTGGATCAAGGTCTGCAACGGACGGCCTCGCCAATCTTCCAATACACCTACCCCGGTGCTTTCCCGGAAGTCCGGGACGTATTTCTCGTTGGCCATGAGGAGGGCGGCACCGGTGAGGCGGTGGTCGGCGTCCAGACCCACGGCGACGCGGATCTTGCCGTGGCGGTAATCTCCCGTTTCCACTAAAGCTGCGGCCAGCACGGGCCCCCGCTTGCCGTCCCGGGCCAGGTAGTAGGTCACCAGCTCCCCATCCAGGCGCTGCTTGCGCTTGGAGAGACTGGCGCCTTCCGGCAGGAGGGCCTTCAAGGCCGGCTTGAGCTTGAGGAGGGTGACGCGCGCGCCGGCGTGCCCTTCGTGGGCGGCGACCGGGGCGGCGAGGAGGAGGGCGGCGAGGGAGAGGGCGAACAAACGGGCGAGGTTCATGGACGGGTACCTCCGGAATCTTTGGCCAGCCACAGCTCCCACAGTACACGCAGGGTCACCAACAGGAGCAAGACCCCCACCAGAGAGGCGGAGACGACGGTGAGCCAGGCGAAGCCGGGGCTGGCGAAGCGAGTGAGGTTGAGGCCGGCAATGTCGCCGGCGAGGCTGAGGGTGAGGGCGACGACGACGACGGCCTTGGTGGATTCACGCCAGCGGGTCAGGCAGGCCAGGGTGCCCACGGAGAGCAGGATCCAGGAGAAGCCCAGCAGGTGCACGTGGGAGACCTGGGCGAGAACCTGGGGCGGCAGGGTGTCGTCGGCGGTTTCCCCGCCGTCGTGGTCCATGCCTTCCCCCATGGCCATGTCGTGGTCCGGGGCGTCGGTGTCTTCCTCGTCGAGGCTGAATTCTTCCTCCACGAACCCCTGATCTTCCAGTGTTTGCTCCTCTTCGGGGGCGAGCCGGGGGCCGCCGTAGTGCTCGGCCACCGCCTGGGGGCTCACCCCGACCGAGAGAAAGGCGTTGGCGGCCGCAGCCAGGTAGCCGCTGCCGAGAAGAAACAAAAACCCTGTCACCAGTAGTTTCCAGGACAGGGGCAGGCGTTTGAGATGGAAGTCGTGGTAGTACATGTTTGGTCCCTATGAAAAACGGGGGCATGGCGCCCCCGTTTCCTCGTCAGTGGCTGGAGAAACCGTACCCCCAACCGATGCTGAAACGCCAGGCCTCGTCGTTCTGGATACCGTCCAGGTTTTGGTAGATGGGTTTCCAGAAGTTGGCGTAGACGCTCTGGTTCTTGTTGACGTGATAAGACAGTCCCGGAGAAAGATACACGGTATCTCCACCGCTGTTTTTCTTGATCTCGTCGTTTTCGATGTCTTGTTGGGCGAAAATGCCGTTCAGTTCCAGCGTGGGGGTGAATTTTCCATGGTGATCGTAGCTCACCGCCAGGTCGACTTGGTAGGAGTTGCCCGGACGGAACTGCTTGGCGCCTTGTTCGTAGAAACGCCAGATGAGACCGGCGTCCATGGCGATCTTCTCGCTCAGATGGCCGGTGTAGGCGAAGCCCATCTGGTAGGCGGTACCGCCGCCTCCGGGCTGATTGTGGGTACCGATGAGTTCGCCATTATCGGTGCGATTGCGGATGTTGCCCGTGGGGATGATGAGTCCGAACACGGAGGCCACTTGGTGGGTGCCGTCGTTGTAGAAGCGGTAGCGGCCGGTGACCAGGGTGTCGCCGAAGCCCGGGGATTCCTTGGTGGGAGAGATACATGAAGTGGACGGGTTTTCCACCGTGCCGTCACCGTTGGGGTCGAAGCAATTGATGGCGTATGCATCGCCGTTGTCTTTGAAGCCCTGAAAATTGTTGTATTGGAAAAGGAAGTTGATGTCCAGGTCCTCGTTGACGGGGAAGCCGAAGCTGAAGAAGTAGGCGTCCTCCCGCTCGTGCTGGTGCACGTCCTCTCCGCGGACGCGGAAGTCCACCATCTGCTGATCGGTGAAGGTGGTGTAGTTGCGCTGGTCCCAGCGGAAGCCGAAGGCCCTGTCTTCGAGGATGGCCGCGCCCATGGTGTTGATGGAACCCGCGCCGGCGCCGCGGATGGATTCCCCGTGGGCGAGCGCCTGGCCGGCGGCCCCCAGACCGAGGGCCAGGACGAGCGCGGAACGAACGGATTTGGAAACAGCAGACATGGATTTTTCCCCCTTTGCGTGGTTCATGGTTTCAGTGTTATCGGCGAACGTATGAATTATTAAATATTCATCTTACCGCTTAATCATCCTGGAGGTTTGGTGTGACGATGTCAATTCTTCGTAAGAACCTAAGTGTTAACTCCTGGTTTCTTGGAAAATCGTAAAGTCTGTAGAAATATCATGACTTCCAACGATGTGGCTCCTCCCCCTGGGATCCCCGCCGTGGGGGAGGCGACCCGCGGGGTCGCCGAGCGCTGGGGGCTGCCGTGGCGGGCAGGCGTGGCCGAGGGGGCGCCGTGCCTGTGGATGGCCGCGGATGGCCTGACCCTAGGGCGCTGGGGGAAGCGGGCCGGGCG
>WFVN01000281.1 GCA_015491615.1 Gammaproteobacteria bacterium | reverse complement strand
GGAGATGTGTATAAGAGACAGGGGTGATGCCCTGGGCGTGCAGGCGGGTGAGGCGCAGGGTGCCGTGCAGGAGGGCGGCGGGGGCCAGATCCAGGTCGAGGCGGGCGATGCGGGTGCCGTCGGGGAGGGTCAGGCCTTCGAGGGTAAGGGGGCCGATGAGGCGCCCGTGCAGGCGTTCGGCCTCCAGTCCGGCGGGGCGCAGCCCCCACAACCAGGCGAGGCCGGTGGGGGTGGCGAGGAGGAAGGCGAGACCGGCGCCCAGGGCGAGGAGGAGCAGAAGAGTGAGCGGCCCGCGCTTCACAGGTCCGGCCCGATGTTGAAGTGCACCCGCCAGGGGCGGCCGGGGCGGTCCAGGGCGCGGGCGAAGTCCAGGCGTACCGGGCCCACGGGGGAGCGCCAGCGCAGGCCGAGGCCGGTGCCGCGCAGGAGGGGGGCGAGGCCGTCGGCGCTGGCGTTGGCGGCGTCGAAGAAGGCGCCCAGGGACCAGCGTCGGCGCAGGTGGTGTTCGTATTCGATGCTGGTTTCCAACAGGCGCGAGCCGCCGCCCCCGCCGTCGGGGCCGACGCTCTGGAAGGCGTAGCCGCGTAGGGTGCGGTCGCCGCCGGTGTAGTAGCGCAGGGAGAGGGGGAGGCGGTCGAGGTCGCGCACCAGGGTCTGGCCGCCGCGCAGGCGCAGCAGCCAGCGGTCGCGGCGCAGGGACGGGCGGATGAGGCGCAGGCCGAGGGTGGCCTGGAAGAAGTCGGTACTGGAGAGGAGGCGTTCGGTGGCGCCGCGCAGGTCCAGGTCGATGCGATGGCCGTGGCGGGGGTAGGTGCGGTCGTCGCTGCGGGTGTGGGTGAGGGCCAGATTGGGCATGAGCAGGTAGCCGCTCACCAGTTCGGCGTCGGTGCGGTACAGCTCGAACTGGTAGTCGAGGGCGTAGGTGCGCTGCCAGCCCTCGCGCCCCTGGCTGTAAGCCAGGCGCAGGGCGTGGGTCTCCCGCAGGCGGCCTTGCACGCTCTCGCTCTGGCGGTGGGCGTTGACGAGGACCTGGCTGGCCTGGAAGTAGTCCAGGGGGATGAGGTAGCTGATGCTTTGCCGGTCGCCGGTCTCGGCCACGTACAGCTCGCTCTCCAGGCGATGGCCGCGCCGGTTCAGGTAGCGGCGGTCCCAGGTGAGGCGGGCGCGGGCGCCGGTGTCGGTGCCGTAGCCCAGGCCGAGGCCGTAGTGGTCGGGGGGCAGGGGGGTGAGGTCGGCCTCCACCGGGACGATGCGGTCTTCGGCCTCGCGGGTCAGCGGGCGCACCTCCACGCGCGCGAAATAGCCGCTGTCGCTCAGGGCCCGTTGCAGGCGCAGGAGGGCGTCGGTGCGGTAGGGCTCGCCGGGGCGGAAGGGCACGAAGGTGCGCAGGAAGTCGGGGTCGAGGATGTCCTGGCGGAAGCGCACCGGTCCCAGGCGGTAGCGGGGGCCGGTGTCCAGAACCAAGGTGACGCGGGCCTGGTAGGCGCCCAGATCGACGACGGCGCGCCGCTCCCGCCAGCGGGCGTCCTGGTAGCCCTGCTCCAGGGCGGCCTCCAGGAGCCGTTGCTTGAGGGCCTCGTAACGGCGGTGGTCGAAGCGGTCGCCCGGTTTCAGGGGCAGGCGGCCAAGTATTTGCCTCAGGGCCGGGTCGGCGGTGCCTTCGCCGGTCAGGCGCAGGTCCAGCCGTGCCACCGGCAGGGGCGGGCCGGGGTCGATGCGAAAGCGCGCCTGCCAGTGCTCCGGGTCGCGGGTGTCCAGTTCGTTCTCCACTTGGGGGCGGTAGTAGCCGAGGGGCTGCAGGGCGGCGCGGATCTCCCCTTCGGCCTCGGAGAACAGGCGCCGCGCCATGGTGCGGTTGAGGTAGGGATGGTGCCGTTCCCGGTAGAGGCTCATGTAGGCCAGGACGTTGCGGCGCAGCTCGCCCTCGACGCCTTCCACGGTCACCGTCAGGCGAAAATCTTCTTGCGCCAGGGCGGTCACTGAGAACAGCAGACACAAAAGGAATCCGAGGCGCGGCGGGAACAAACGGCGAGTCCTATACTGGACGGGGACGAGACCCGACAAGTGTAGCCCAATGGATACCAACCCCCACACCTTGCAGACCCTGTTCCGCCAGCTCGGCCTGCCCGACGACGAAGCGGGCGTGCGCCGTTTCATCCACGTCCATCGGCTCCTGGGCGAGGAGGTGTTCCTGGAGAACGCCCCCTGGTGGGACCCGGCCCAACGGGAGTTCCTGTGCCGTGCCAAGGCGGAAGACTCGGCCTGGGCCATCGTCGTGGACGAACTGGACGCCTTGTTGCGCAAACCGCCGGAGCCGGACAATGGCTGATGAAGCGGAACCAGTGGGCAGCATCCTCGTCACCGGCGCCAACCGTGGCCTGGGGCTGGAGTGGGTGCGCCAGTACGCCGCTGCCGGCTGGCGGGTATACGCCACCTGCCGCCATCCGGCGGAGGCCTGGGCCCTGCTGGAACTGGTGGAGCAGTACCCGCGGGTGAGCCTGCACCGCCTGGACGTGACCCGCGACGACGACGCCCAGGCCATCGCCGCTGAGCTGGAAGGCGCGGGGCTCGATCGTCTGGTGAACAACGCCGGCGTATACCTGGAACGCCTGCGCGGCGACGAACTGGGCAGCCTCGACTACCAGCGTTGGCAAGAGACCCTGGCGGCGAACACCCTCGGCCCGGCGCGCGTCACCGAGGCCCTCCTGCCCGCCCTCCAGCGGGGACGGAATCCGCGCGTGGCGGTCATCAGCAGTCACATGGGCAGCATCGCCGAGATCGACGCGCCCGGCAGCTACTACTACCGCAGCGCCAAGGCCGCCCTCAACGCCGCCATGAAAGGCATGGCCCTGCGCCTGGCCGAACGGGGCATCGGCCTCATTCTCCTCCACCCCGGCTGGGTCAAGACCCGCATGGGCGGCCCCAACGCCCTCATCGAACCGGAAGAAAGCGTCGCCGGCATGCGCCGCCTCCTGGAAAACTACCGCCCCGAAGACCTCGCCCGCTTCTACCGCTTCGACGGCAGCCGGCTGCCTTGGTAGCCGTTGCCCCCAAGACCCGTATCGTTTAACCTACCCACCCTCTTCAGGAGAGGTGTCCGAGCGGTCGAAGGAGCACGCCTGGAAAGTGTGTGTACGCCAAAAGCGTACCGAGGGTTCGAATCCCTCCCTCTCCGCCATTACACGAAAACGCCGGTTCTCTGAAGCCGGCTTTTTTGTGCCCGGAGCCCCGTCGTTCCGGGCCTTCCGGTCCCTCAAACGCACCTCGGCCTCACCGCGCCATCCCGCCATTCTCCCGCTCTGGTTCTCTCCTAGGCCGATATTCTCTGCCACCACTCCTCGGAAGCGTACCTCTCAAGTGCTGTTAATGCGCTTATTTCAAACAGAGAAATCAACGGGTTATGGCCCATGCCCCTGTAGTGTTCGATTTCGAACAATGGGCCCAGAGAACATGGGTGAACATGCAGAACGCTTGCTGGCGCGTAATGATGTCGGGGGTGGAAGCCTGCTTCTTCCTGGCGCAAACCAGAAGGGGCCTATCGTTTTTTGTTGGATTGAGACAGTACCGAACCAGCCAGTTCCTTGGTTTCTTTACTGTATTTGTCGCTCTGCAGCACCTTGGAGGCCAGATCTTCCAGTTCTGCCCCTGTCTGTTTCTTGGTGCCGCTTTGCGAGAGTGCTGACGCGGCTAGCTTTTTTGCAGTCTGGGATGCGTTTTTGTCGCTCAGTACCTTGGCAGCATGTGATGCCACCCGTGATGAAGTCTGTTTCTTGTTTCTAGCCATTGCGCAGCTCCCTTTCTGTGTCCCACGACAGCTGGATCAGAATTCAGTTGGCATACCGAAGCGACTTGATAGTGGTCGCGTATACTCATCTTGCACAAACATAGGTCGCGTGCCACCAGAGGTCAATGCCCCCTAGATGTGGGTGGTAATGATCAACCCTACGCTATGAGGAGTCAGAACCCAAACTGCTTCCGCTGCAGCTCCCATAGGTGGGGAAAGGGATCCATGAAGTCGGCCAGGGTCAGGTGGGGCGGGTGGGTGCTGTTGAGGATCGCTTCCTGGATGTCCGGCGCCAGCAGGGTCAGGCGCAGGATTCGCGAGGCGTAGCTGGCGCTGGTGATGCCCTCGACCTCGGCGATCTCCTTGACGCTGTCGTACTTGTCCTTGGCCAGCCAGCGGTTCCACCGGTGGGCCCGGATCAGGGCGTTGAGCAGGGTCACGTCCGCTTCCTCGTTGCGGTCCGGGTTCACCGGCTG
>WFVN01000280.1 GCA_015491615.1 Gammaproteobacteria bacterium | reverse complement strand
GGTACCGGTCGTGCCCAGAGGACGCTCACCTCCGGCGGCAGGTTGGCGTTGGCGCCGAACACCCAGGCGTGGTCGGGGCGTTGCGCCTCGGTGTCGAAGTGCACCACCTGGCAGGCGGCGTGCACGCCGGCGTCGGTGCGCCCGGCGCAGGTCACCGCCACTGGGTGATCGGCCACCTTGGACAGGGCCTGCTCCACCGCCTCCTGGACGGTGGGCACCCCCTCCTGGGTCTGCCAGCCGGAGAAGGCGCTGCCGTCGTATTCGATGCCGAGGGCAATTCTCATGGGTTCCACCCCCAGGGGAGGATCAGCGGCAGGAGCAAGGCCAGCCAGGCCCATTGCCCGGGCGCCGGCCAGGGCAGGCGTTGTGGCGTCACCGTCTCGGGGGCGAAATCACCCGCCTCCCCTGCCCGCAGGGCCTCACCCAGGGCGCCCCAACGCTGTGCCAGGGAGCGGCCCGGGGCGGTGACGGCGGCGAGGCCGGCCTGCGCCCGCGGCACCGCCTCCAGGGTGAGCACCAGGCGCAGGGCGAAGCGGCTGCCGCGCGGTTGCAGTAGACCCAGGCCCGCCACCAGGGCCTCGCGCCGGGTGCTGGCGAGGAGCAGGTGGGCGCCGAGGGCGATGAGGATCAGCAGGGTAGCGCGCTCAGCCCCCAGGGCGAGCCCCTCCAGGGTGGGGGACCAGCCCCCCCAGGCGGGAACCAGGTAGCGCCCGGGAGTGAACCAGGCGTAGAGGACGAAGAGGGAGAGGAGCAGCCAGCGCAGGCGTCGCACCGCCCGCCAGGCGCACCGGTCCAGGGGCGCGCGCGCGCCGGCCCACAGGACGCCCAGGAGGACGGCGGCGAAGGCGAGACCCTCCACACCCCCGAGGGGGGCGAAGACGGCGGTACCCAGAAACAACAGGATGCGGATCAGGGGATGCACGGCGGATGCGGGGGGTGATTCATCCGCGCGATTGTAGCATGGGCGCTCAGTCGAGTTGGCGCAGCAGCTCCTCGGCCTCGGCGCGCTGGTTCTCGTCTCCCACCTCGAGGACCTCCTCCAGGAGTTCCCTGGCGCCGGTCTTGTCGCCCATTTCGATGTAGGCGCGGGCGAGGTCCAGCTTGGTGCCCACTTCGTCGGTGAAGACGAAGAAGGCGTTGCCGTCGAATTCCTCCTCGGCCACTCCTTCCCCTTTCGCTTTGGCGGACCGGGTCTCCGCCGGCTCGCCCTCCTCCTCCAACGACTCCAGGGGTTGCAGATCCAGTTCGCTGGCGACCGCCGCACTGGCGGGAGGCTGTTCGGCGACCACGTCGGTGTTGCGTGTCTCTACTTCCTCCGTCGCTTGCAGGCGCAGGTCCGCACCCCCGTTTTTACCCGACCCGCCCGTTCGCGCCGAGGCCTCCGCCGGCAATTCGGAATCCTCGGCGAACAGGGTCACCTCGTCGGGATTTTCCACCGGCTCGGTGGCCGGGGCCTCCGGTTCGGCCTCGGGCTCGCCCGCGGGCGCAGTGGGTTCAGCGGCACTCTGCTCGGGCAGGCCGCTGACCAGGGATTCGTCCACCAACTGGGTGTGTTCGCGGAACCAGGGATGGTCGGGGACCAGATCCTCACCCATCGCCTTCACCTGTTGCCACTCGGGCCGGTCGACGTCACCGCCGAGGACCTCCAGGACCGCCTCGGCGTAGTGGCAGAAAGTATCCACGTCACGCTCGCCATAGGCGATCTCCAAGCGCTTCAGGAGCAGGTCCAGACGTTCAGGCTCGGCCTCCAGAGCCTGGTCGACGACTGCCCGCGCCTGATCGTGGCTACCGTAAGCCAGATAGACGTCGGCCTCGGCCAAGGGGTCGATTTCGCCGCCCACGGCCGGCGTAACCGTTTGCGAGGCGGGCTCGCTGGGCACGGAGGGCACCGATGGCACGCCATCGGCATTGGATGCCCGTCTCGCATCGATCGCTTTGGCGTCCCTTTCCGGGGCGGAGGGCAAGCCCGAGTCCTCGCCACCCGCTTCCAACAGGGTCTGCGTCCATTCTTCCTGCTCGGAACGGGTTCGGTACCGGTACCAGAGGAACCAACCGCTCAGGAGCAGGAGAGCACCCCCGCCCACCAGAGTGGCGAGGATGACCGGATCCTGCCAAATACTGGGTGAGTGCCGCGGCGAGAGGGTGGCCGGTGGCGGTGGCGGAACGGCACTTCCTTCCCCTGCACCGACGGCCACCACCTGCGTCTGCCCGGAAGGGGCCGCTTCGGGGACCTGCGCCCCCAAGCGGGCCAGTTGTTCGTCGCGCAGGGCCACCAGACGTTGCAGGGCGGCCACTTGCTCCTCGAGGGCGGTGACCCGCCGGGCCAAATGCTCGTTTTCCTTCTCCGCCGCCGCCGCCATCTCGCTGGCCAGGGCCAGGCGCCGCTCCAGCTCGGTCACCTTGGCAATCAGCTCGCCGCTCCCGCCGGCACTGTCGGCACTTCCCTCCTCCGGCACCACCAGTTCCAGACGAGCACGCGCCCCTGCCCGGGCCTCGGTCGACGCCACGCCCTCGACGGCGGAAACCAGGGCCGGTTCACCGCGTTCTCCCCGGGCCAAGTGCCACGCTTGGTATTGGCGGATCACCTCGGCGCGGGCGATATCAGGCTCGATACGCGTGGCGGCGGTGCGCGGATCCTCACTCAGGCGCAGCACGGAGCCGGCCTTGAGGAGGTTGATGTTGCCGTAGAAAGCCTCTGGATTGGCCTCGTAGAGGGCGATCATCATCTGGTCGAGGGTCACCTCGGGCGGATGTACGCGCTGGGCAATGGTGGACAAGGTCTCGCCGGGACGCACCGGCCCATAGGTGAAGGGGGCTTGGGATTCCGCCTCGCTGGGCGCCGCAGGCGCAGATTCTTGGACGGAGGACTCCCCGACCGGGGCCGGCGCCAGTTCCGGGAGCGGCTCCGCCGGCGCCGGTGTCCCCTCAGAAGATTCCTCGCTCGCGGCGGCCTGCGCCGGCGCCTGTTCCTCGGTGAACAAGGGCGGGTCCAGGAGCACGGTGTATTCGCGCAACAGGCGCCCCTTGGGCCATTCGAGGGCGACGACGAAAGTGAGAAAAGGCTCCTGGATGGGGTCGAGGGAAGTGACGTGGACGTAATATCCACCCTCTCCATCCTCTTTCACCTTGAAACGCAGTTGACGCAAGGCCGGGGTGACGTCCAGACCGAGGC
>WFVN01000279.1 GCA_015491615.1 Gammaproteobacteria bacterium | reverse complement strand
GGACCCCTCCCGCTCCCCCCCCCTCGACGAAATGCTCCCCAAGGACCTGGCCTCCATGGGCAAAATGGCCGTCGGCATGAAAATGGGCCGGCGCCTGCGCGTCACCGTCGGCGGTCTCTACCTGCGTGCCAGCGGCACCACCGATACTCCGGTACGCCGTCCCAGCGAACGCTTCCTCGGCCAGGCGCACATCGACTACCGCTTCTTCTGATCCCCTTGAAACGGGCTTGAAAGGGCTGTTCTGGCCCTTTTTGAATCAACGAACCAATCCCCGACATCCCATGCCTAGGCACGTGGGATCAAGCACGCGCGCAAATGTGGCCGGTCAAAAGATATGGGATCAGGGGGTGGAGGATCCGACGGGTCGTTTTGCGGGGTTGAGCAAAATCAGATGCGGCTGGGACCATCATGGTTTTCATGGTTCGGTATGAGTCCACCAGACAATGGGCCCGATTGCGCGAAGGCGTTTTGAGTGCGTCGAATGGATCTTGGTGGCTTGGTAGGCGTCGTTGATGGCAACGAGGAGAGGGTCGCCGTTCTCGTCGATGGTGAGGCGTCTGATGAGGAAGCGGCCGGCAACTCTGATAAGGTAGTTCTTGTCGGCTGGCAGTTTTTCGTTGACTGTCACACCTTGAAGGTGCTGTGGGATCCGTTCATCGGTGATCTGGTAGGCGGGAGACGCCTCATTCACGGCCGTCTCGGTCTGGTTGGCGCCGATGACACGCACGAGCAGAAGCGCTCCAGGCTGGATGACGGGAGCCATCGCATCGGACGACATCTTGGTAGTGATGAACCGCTGGGGGTCGCCGATGCGCTCGATCCATGATCTACGAAACGCGTATCGACCGGCTTCATAGACCACTTCTCCGACCGGGTCGCTTTGGGCGAGGTAATCCAAGGCGACGAACTCGCCGCCGGGCAGATCTCCTCTCATCTTTCCTATGCCTGCAGCCAGCCATTCCAAAGACACATTGAGGGCACTGGCGCATGCCACGACGTAGTCAAGGCCAGGCGTAGCACCCTTGATCCAGTTGGCGACGACGTTCGGCGCTGTGTTGATGCGGCGCGCAAGCTCGCTCATCGAAATCCCCTCAGCTTCGAGTGCCTGCTTAAGCCTTGCCGGGAAATCAGCCGCTCCTTTGATTTGTAGGTCCACGCCCTCCTTCCTCACTTTTGATGAACGCTTTCTTGACATTCAAATTTTCCCCCTCTAGGTTTTCCATTATGTGAAAAATTATCGTTCATTAAAAGTCGTTCGATCGAGGTATGCGCCATGAGCAATAAATCGGAGGATTGGCATCCGGCACAAATCATCGCCGCGTTACACATGCGCGGCGTGACGCTCTCGGCGCTTGCGATCGAGAACGGCTACGCCTGCCGCAGCACGTTATCCCAAGCCCTCCGCCGCCGCTGGCCGAAAGGCGAGCGGATCATCGCGCAGGCGCTTGGCCTGCACCCGGCGGAGATCTGGCCCAGCCGTTACCCCAGCCGTTACCAAGAAGAGAACGGTGACGAGCAAGTATAGCAGGGAGGCACTGTTGGCCTGGGCGTCCAGGGCCACGCCGAAGACGAACCCGCACCCCTGCCGGAAGGGAATCAGACGGAAAAAATCGGAACGGGAAAACGCCTGACGCGTCCGGCCTTGAGTTCCATCCGATCGCCCCCATCTTGAGGGCAAACGCGTTGCGGCCTACTTTGGCAACCCCTAGTCTTTATGCCAGCCCAACGCACAACCCTGCCGAGTTGACACCATGAGCGACAAATACCCCCACGACCGGCTTTGGGCCGAAGCCCTGGAGCTCCTGGAAGAGGCCGAGCGCCTGCGCCGGCAGTTTTTCCACCCCCCCGGTTTCGAGGCCGAACCCGCCTGGGCGCCCCCCATCGACCTGCTGGAGACGCCGCAGGCCGTCCACCTCCTGGTCGCCCTGCCCGGTGTGGCGCCCGAGGACGCCCAACTCTCCATCGAACACGGGCGCCTGGTGATCCGCGCCCGCCGGCGCCTGCCCGGACTCTACAAACAGGCGCGCGTGCGCCGCCTGGAGATCCCTTACGGGCGTTTCCAGCGACAGGTGGAACTGCCCCCCGGGCGTTACGAACTGGACGGCAGCGAGTGGCAGTACGGCTGCTTGGCCATCACCCTGCGCAAGGTTGCCTGACCCAGGAAAACACCATGAACGAAGAGACCCGCACCCCAGACACCGCCCCCGAAGAAACCACCCGGACCCCGCCGGAGGACAGCCTCATCATCCTCCCGGTGCGTAGCACCGTGGTCTATCCCGGCATGGTCCTGCCCCTCTCCGTGGGCCGCGAACGTTCCATCGC
>WFVN01000278.1 GCA_015491615.1 Gammaproteobacteria bacterium | reverse complement strand
GGCCAGGGACGGGTCTCCGTGGCTCCGTTCCATGCCAGGTGGAGGGTCGTCTCCGTGTCGGGGCGGATCTCCCCTTCGCCCCCTTCGCCGCGGAACACCGCCACCGTGTCGCCCAGCAGGGCCGCCGCCCCCTGGTGGATGCGGGCGAAACCGGGGTGGAAAATGCCCTCGATGCTGGGCAAGCCCAGGGGGTTGAGAAGGCGGGCCAGGGTATTGACGGGCGATCGCAGGCCGAGGAGCGGGCGCAGGTCGAAGAGGGCGTCCAGCTTGGGCATGAGGCGTCCCAGGGGGAGGTAGCACAGCCCCCGGGTGCCCAGGAGGGCGGTGGCCTCGTCGAGACTTCCGGCCACCGGTAGACCCAGGCGCCGGTAGGCCTCGTGGGTGTAGCAGCGGTCCTGATCCAGCCCCGGCCGTCCGTGGACAAAGACCGGATGACCGGCGTCTGCCAGCAGGCATTGGGCGAGAATGAACCATGGTGGGCGTCGTCGCTTGCCTGCGTAGCTGGGCCAGTCCAGCGTCCCCTTTGGCACTTTTGCTGCCGAAGGCAGCCGCTCCCGCGCCGCCGTCACCATTCCGGCCACTTCCTCCGGCGTTTCTTCTTTGAGGCGCATGAGCATGAGGAAAGCACCCAATTGTATTGCTTCCGCTTGTCCGTCCAGGATCAGGGCCATGGCGGTGTGGGCCTCTTCCCGGTTCAGATCGCGTTGCCCGCGCCGCCCACGGCCGAGGGCGCGGATGAAGGGGGCGAAGGGGTGTTCCTGGGTCGGCTTCATGGGTTCACCCTCGTGTCGGTAATTCTTACGTAATGAGTCGTGACGGGCCGGAATCCATCATCGGCTGGGAAGTGAGCGTCGGCTCTTGGGAAAACGCGCTTGGAAGTCAAATTGTCGTGACATGGATACACTCTGTGACTGGCGAAGCCCCACGAAATGGGCGTCGACTCATTTTACAATAAATATTTGTGGTTTTTTTGAATGAATATAAAAATACAGGCACCCATATGAAATTATGGTTGAATCGAAACTTGGCTCGGAAAGTGCTAGCGTTCGGGCTGGTCGCTTTTCGCGAGCCATGTCAACCGCCGGGAGAATAGTATAGTATTTTGGACTTAGTAGGGGTGGCGCATCTCCATGCGTTGACTTGCAAGGGACAACAAGAAGAAATAATAACGATAAAAGTGCACCACTCTTACGGGGCAACAGGATGTTGCCCCTTTTGTTTCTTATGCCTTACCGAGTCCATCTTCTAGACATCACACCGGGGGTATCATGGACTCTGTCTTTCATCGTGGCGCTTCTGTTGCTCTGACGTCGTTCCTGTGGGTTGGCACGGCACTAGCGGACGATGCCGGAGAAGCCTGGTGGTGGGACGAGCCGCCACAGGCCGCCGCCACGCGTGACGCCGATCCCCGGCCAGCGCTTGCCGTATCACCCGTCGATGAAGAAGCGGGCTATCGTATCGGCGTGCGTGATTTGTTGGAGATCGACGTGTTCCGTGTACCGGAGCTGACCAGGAAGGTGCGGGTCGATGCCAATGGGCGCATCGCCCTGCCCCTCGTCGGGAGTCTCACTGCCGCCGGCAAGACGCCCGAGCGCCTTGCCCGGGAGATCGCAGACCGTCTCGCCCGCGATTATGTCAACGATCCCTTCGTCACCGTCTTCGTGGCCGAATACGAGAGTCAGCGGGTGACTGTGGAAGGGGCGGTGAACAAGCCGGGAATCTTTCCCCTCAAGGGGCGGACCACCCTGTTGCAGGTGGTCGCCCAGGCCGAAGGACTCACCGACCTGGCCGACGCTCGCGACGTGCAGCTCTTTCGCACCTTCCCCGACGGACGCAAGGCGGTGTTCACCTTTGACGTGGACGCCATCCGCCGTGGCCAGACACCCGATCCCGTGGTCCAGGCGGACGATGTGGTGGTGGTGCGCCGTTCCGGGCCCAAGTCGTTCGTGCGCTCGGTGACCGATACCCTGCGCGGTTTCATCACCTTCGGCAACGTGCGTCGCTGACATGAAATACTGGCCTGCACGCGCCGCCAACGATCCGCCCGTTCCGGTCCAGGGACGGCTGCCCGGTTTTCCCACCGAGCCGGAAGACGACGAGATCGATCTGCGTGCCCTGTGGGCCGTGCTGCGTCGACGGCGATGGATCGTCGGCCTTTTCTTTCTCTTGAGCGTCATCATCGCCTTCGTGGGCGCCTATCTGGCCACCCCCGTCTACCGTGCCAGCCTCATGTTGCAGATCGATCGCGAGCCGGTGAAGATCCTCGACTACCAGGGGGTCACCGAGGGCGACCTCAAGAGCGACAAGGATTTCTACCAGACCCAGTACGAACTGCTGCGCAGCCGCGCCCTGGCGAAACGGGTCATCGATCAGTTGGGTCTAGCGGAACGGGGGGTGCTGGAGCCGGAGCGCTCCGGAGTCCGCAGCCTTCTCGGCTTGGACGACGGTCGGGCCGCTCGCGACGAGGAGAATCGTCGGCGCATTCTCGTGGAACGTTTTCTGGAGGCCCTCTCGGTGGAACCGGTCAAGCGATCCCGCCTGGTGCGGATCCATTTCGACCACCCCGACCCCAAGGTTGCCCTGGAAGTGGTGAACGCGGTGGCGGAGACCTACATGGACATGAACATTGAGCGTCGCTTCGAGGCCTCCGCCTACGCCAAGGACTTCATCCGCGAGCAGCTCAATCAGGTGAAGGCCCGTCTGGAGGATTCCGAGCGCCGCCTGGTAGCCTTCGCGCGCGAGAATGAGATCGTCACCCTCGGTGAGGGACGGAGCGTGGACGCCCAACGCCTGGCGGAGATCAATCTGGCCTTGAGCCGTGCCGAGCAAGCGCGTATCGAGGCGGAGAGCCGCTATCTCCAGGTGGTGGGGCAGGGCAGCGTCATCGGTGCGCCGGAGATCCTCGACAGCCCGGTCATTCAGGAATTGAAAAAGGCCAAAGCGAGGCTGGAGGCCGAGTACAACGAGAAACTGCTTCTTTACAAGCCGGCCTATCCCTTGATGGTGGAATTGCGCGGGCGTATCGACGAATTGAGCGTCCAGATCGAACAGGAACGCCGTGCCATCATCGCGGCTCTGCAAGGGAGCTACCTGGCCGCCAAACAGCAGGAAGATCTATTGCGCAAGCGGTTGGAGGAGGTGAAGCAGGAACTGCTCGCCCTGCGTGATCGCAGCATCCAGTACAACATCCTCCAACGCGAGGTGAAGACCAATCGAGAGCTCTACAACGGCCTGCTGCAACGTCTGAAGGAGGTGGGCGTCGCCGGCGGCGTGGACACCAACAATGTCTCCATCGTCGATCCCGCCGAATTGCCGCTGGCCCCCTACAAACCCAGGATCCCCTTCATTGTCGTCTTGGCGGCGGTGCTCGGCCTTCTGGGTGGGGTGTTTCTGGCCTTCGTCGTGGATTTTCTCGACGACACGATACAGCGTCCGGAGGACCTGGAACAGCGTCTCGGCTTGCCTCTGTTCGGTCTCATTCCCGCCGTCGAACCGAGCGAAGAGGGGGTCGATGCCGCCCTTCTCAGCGTCGCCGAGCCCACGGGCGCGGTGGCCGAGGCGTACCGATCGGTTCGCACCGCCCTTCTGTTCGCCACTCCCGACGGGGCGCCCAAAGTCCTGCAGATCACCAGCGCTGCGGCGGGGGAGGGCAAGAGTACTTCGTCCCTCAACATCGCCGTATCCTTCACTCAGATGGGACAAAAGGTTCTCCTCGTCGACGCCGACTTGCGCAATCCTTCCCTCCACCACTTGACGGGCTTGCCCAACCACACCGGCCTCTCCAACGTCATTGTCGGCGAGACGGACGCCAAGGATGCAGTGCAGGCCACCTCGGTAACCGGTCTGTTCGTCATGACCAGCGGGCCGATTCCGCCCAATCCCGCGGAATTACTGGGTGGACCGGGCATGGCCGAACTCATCGAGCGGGTGCGGGGCCATTTCGATTACGTCATCGTAGACGGACCGCCGGTGCTCGGTCTCGCCGATGCCTTGGTGCTTGCCAATCGGGTGGATGCCACCTTGATCACGGTGAGCGCCGGCGAAACCCGCATGGGTCACCTGGAAGCGGTCTTGAAACGACTACGCCATGCCCATGCCCATGTCATCGGCGGCCTCCTCTGCAAGGTACGGGAGGACCACGGCGATCACAGTTACTACCACGCCTATTACTATTACGGGGGTGAGGGGGAAGGTCGGCGCGCCACCGCGTGAACGATCGATCACCCTGATGGTCGATCGTGCAGCGCAGCTACTCGGCGTATAATCAACGGTCGCTCGAGCCTATCAGCAGGGGTGCATTGTCTTGTACGAAGCGCATTATCGGTTCAAGGAAAACCCGTTTCGCATTTCGCCGGACCCGGGTTTTTTCTTCTCCAGCCCGGCCCATCGCAAAGCTTTGGCCTATCTTCGGTACGGTTTGGCGAGGCGTGAGGGGTTCATCGTCGTCACCGGCCGCCCGGGCACGGGAAAGACCACCCTCGCCCAAACCCTGCTCTTGGAGGCCCAGCGGGAGCGGGTGGTGGTGGGTAACCTCAACACCACCCATTTGGAGGCAGACGACGTCCTGCGCATGGTGGCAGCTTCTTTCGGGCTCGATATCGCCGGCGAATCCAAGGCCAATACCCTGAAGCGGCTGGAGCGATTCTTCGCCAGCAAGGTGCGTGCGGGGGAGCATGTCCTGCTGGTGGTGGACGAGGCCCAGAACCTCCCCCACAGCTCCCTGGAGGAGCTGCGCATGTTGTCCAACTTCCAGGTGGGCAATCACGCCCTGGTGCAGATCTTCCTCCTGGGGCAACAGCAATTCCGCGACATGCTCAACAGCCCCGAGCTGGAACAGCTACGCCAGCGGGTGGTGGCCGCCTGTCATCTGGAACCCCTCACGCCGCAGGAGACTCGGGGCTACATCGAACACCGCCTACGCCAGGCTGGCTGGGAGGGAGTGCCGCGTCTCACCGACATCGCCTATGGTCTCATCCACGCCGTCAGCGAAGGGATCCCACGGCGGGTCAACGCCTTTTGCGATCGCTTGTTCCTCTACGGGGCCTTGGAGGAACTGGAGGTGCTGGGCGAGGAGGCGGTGCAGGCCGTCCACCAGGAACTGACCCAGGAGGGCGTGTTCGACCAGAAACCTTTGTCCGTCGACGACATCGAACCGGTCCCCCCTTTGGAGGACGAAGCGCCCACTCCGCCTTCCGGTACGGTGGACGTGCATGCTTCGGGAGCGCAGGATGAAGCGTCGGAACAGCAGATCGCCGCCGAAGCGAAGGCGGTTGATGCGGACGAGCCACGACAGGATGCCCCCGGTGCGCAAGGCGAGAAGGGAGCAGGAGCGCAAAATGATCGGGAGTCCTCCCGGGCGGAAGATCCACCGAAGCCCGGTGGGGCCGGTTCCTTGCGTGAACGGATCCACGTCTATTCGGGGGGAGGCGAGCAGCGGGACGCCCCCGGAGTACGGGTCAATGAGCCCCCGCGTCCCGAGTTGGAGGACAACCCCAGCTTTCCACCCGCGGCCTATGCGGCTCTGGAGGCCTATCGCGATCCCGAGGTTCTGATGGCGTGGTCGGATCCCGAGCGTTCCCTGCCGGAAGGAATGCATGAATTGTTGCGCATCGCCGTGGGCAAGGACGAAGCTTATGGTGAGGCGGCCTGGATCTCTTTGGGTTGTGATCGCAAGGAGTTGCGAGAGGCGGCCCGTCACTTCGTCGCCAAGGTGCTGTTCGTGGAAGGGGCCGATTATTTCCGCAATCTGGCATTGGACCCGGATGCCCGGGACGAGCAGATCAAAGCTCATTACCGCCTCCTGTTCCGCATCTTCCAACCCGCCAACGGAGAAAACGATCCCAACTGGAGTCGCCGCCAGGTCAAGGCCCTCAACCGCGCCTACAACACTCTGCGCAACGGCGAGCGTCGGGCCGCCTATCTGCAACGTTTGCGGCAGCAGGACGAGTCCCGTCTCCCTTTCAAGACAGGGGGCGACGCGCCGTCTTTCGCGGACGCCCCGCCCGCCGATGTCGCTCCACCGCCGACCGCTGTCAGCGGCATCGCCGAGCCTTCGACGTCGGAGCGTGGTGTTGCTTCGGGGGGGCACGGTTGGATCTGGGTCGGAACGGCCACTGCGCTGTTACTTCTCGCCGGTGGTCTCTATTGGTCCCTCGGGTTGCAACAGGGGGAAGAGGGCGCGACCGACACCGTCGCTCCCACCACACAAATTCCCGTACTTCGGGGGGATGCCGGTGACGACCGAATTAGCGACGACGAGATCGGCGCGTTGCCCGGGGCGCCCGCATCCTCTCCTACGACTGGGTTCTCGCAGCCCGCGTCGTCGATCGTGAACGGGCGTTCAGAGGAACGTCCTGCCTTGCGTTCCGAGTCACCCCAGGGCTCGGGGGGGGCGGTCCCTGCCTCGACACCCCCGCGGGAGGTCCGCTCGCCGGCCGGGGGAGAGGCGACGTTCAAGCGGTCCGGTGAAAATGAATCGGCCCGGACCCGGCCCGTGGCCGCGGAACGCCCGAAATCGTCGTCCGCCGCTCTCCCGGTCGAGGGGACGCAGCGTAGTGCCCTTGTGCCGTCCCCACGCGCGGAGGAGAACGAGGGGGGAAGCAAAGGGGGAGCGTCCACTGCCCGGCCCGAGTCCGCATCCGAGCGTGAGGCAATTACAGTGAAAGTGGCGGAAAAAACATCGACCGCGGCCACGGCGACGCCGAAGACACAGACTCAGACCTCGAGTGGACGGGTGACCGCTCCGGTAGCAACCCAGCCCGTCGAAACCGCCACGCAAGAGGACGGAGGAGTCGATGCCCCCGTGATCGCCCTCTCCCTGCCGGTATTGCAACAACTCATGAAAGACTTTTTCGATGCTTACGCGCGGGGGGACATCGAAGCCTTCATGGGGTATTTCGCGCCCACTGCCTTCACCAACGATCAGACCGACCTGAAGGGCATCCGACGGGACTACCAGCAGCTGTTTGATGCCACCGAAGACCGCCACATGCAAGCAGATCTGAGTTGGGAACTCATCGATGAGGATCGGGCCCGCGGTGAGGGCCGGTTCATGGTGAGCGTGCGGCCCAAGGGGGCGCGTGAAGCCCGTATCATCACCGGCAGTCTGGTGGTCCAGGTCGTGGTGGGCGAGGGGGGGCGTCCGCTCATCGGTGGGTTGTTCCACACCTATGACCGTCCCCGCTGAGGACGTTTCCAAGGCGCAAGAGGCGGAGACGGGGGCACAGCGCCGTCCGTGGGCTCTGTGGTTCGCCCTGTCCGTGGCTCTCTTTCTTGCCTGGCGGGCCGTCGCATGGGGAGTGGCCGGCTGGCTGGTGGGGGGGGACGAGGTAGGGTCCCAGCGGGCCCACAGTGCTCTCGCTTGGGTGCCGGATCACCCCACCGCTTTGTTTCTCGCTGCCCAGGCGGATCTGGAAAGCAATCCAACCGAGGCCAGGCAACATCTGGAACTCCTCCTGGAAACGGTGCCGAGCCATGCCTGGGGTTGGTTGCTGTTGGCGGAGTTGGGCGCTGCCGAAGGGGTGCAGGACGCCACCCGCCGGCAATTGCGGACGGCCCAGGAGTTCGCTCCTTGGGACGGCAGTCTCCATTACCGGGCCGCCGATTTGTGGTTGCGCCTGGGCGATTTGCCTGCCGCCCTCGCTGCCTGGGATCGGGCCATGCGTGCCGACGTTCGATGGCGCGCCACCCTCTACCCCCGTCTCCTGCGACTCGTGGAAATCCTCGGCGATGCCTCGCCCTTGACCCCCTTGGCCGCCGGCCATCCCGATTGGTGGCCGGGTTTCTTCCGCCATGCCGCTCGTCCCCCCACCGAACTCGCCCTGGTGCGTCAATTGTATGGTTTGCAAGGCAGCACCGGAAAGGCGCGGGAAGAGGAACGGGACGTTTTTCTAGACCGTCTCATGCAGGACGGGCAATGGCTGGAGGCCTACCTCACTTGGCTGGGGTCCCTGGACGAGCGCCAGCGCCGGCATCTGGGACTGGTCTACGACGGGGGGTTCGAGTTGCCCCTGAGCGGCGCCGGATTCGGTTGGCGCACCGGGGATGCGCGGGGGGTGAAGATTGAGCGCAAACGGACCTACGGCGTCAGCGGCGACCGGGCCCTGGCACTCCAGTACCGGGGACGGCCCGTGGCCGATCGACATCTCTACCAGATCGTCTTGCTGCAACCGGGGGCCTACCACCTCACCTATCGTGCCCGACCCGACAGCCTGCGGGCGCAAGAAGGGGTGCGCATCGCAGTCCGTTGCCGCGGGGGGGCTCCGAAAACATTGGTCCGTGGTGAGCGTCTGCTAGGGGTATATCAATGGCGTACGGATGTGGTGAAATTTACCGTGCCAGAGGATGACTGTCCGGCCCAGGAAATCGGCCTGGAGGTGGTCACCGAACGGCAACGGGACAGGACCCTGAAGGGGGTTCTGTGGTTGGACGATTTCCGCCTTCGTCCCGAGGGAAGTCAATAACGGGCAGGATGCCCATCGCGTGTACCCAACGAGAGAGGAACGACGATGAAAAAACGCACCGTCGCAATGGCCGTGGGTTTGCTTTTCGCCACTGCCGCCCAGGCGCAAGAGGCCCGCGTGGCTACCATGAGCCAAGTGGAGGGGGTGGTGGTGGTGAATCAGGGGGAGCGATTCCTCCAAGCCCATCGTGGGCTGGTGTTGGAGAAGGGGGCCCGGGTGTTCGTCATGGAAGGGGCCCATGCGGAACTGGCCTATCAAGGGCGTTGTCGCCTGCGCCTGGAGAGCAACAGCTTCCTCATCGTCGGTGACGCCGATGAATGCGCCACCGGCCATGTGCAGGTACGCTCCTTCGGTCCTCACTATGCCGCCGCCATCGGTCTGGACGCACCGCAGACGACCACCGACGCCGGGGCCACTGGCGGGGGCACCGAGGACGGTGCCGGCGATACCGCCGGAGCGGTCGCCAAGGCGGCCACCGAGCCAGCTAAGTGGGCGGTGCCCGCCACCCTCTCCGGCGTCGTGCTCTATTCCCTCATCGCCGCCGGTGGCGGCGCCAAGGGTACCCCCGAGACGACGCCCATCAGTGCCCAGTGACCCAGCGTGAAGGCACGGTTCGAATCCTGGTGGCAGGAGGAGCAGTGGCGCACCGCTCTGTTGGCGGCCATGCTCGTCTTCGCCCCCTTGATTCGGGCCAGCAATCGCCCCATCCCGCTGCTGATCCTGGAACTGCTGGCGCTGATCCTGCTCTTGTCCGCTTGGCGACGGGTCGCCTGGCACGAGTTGCCGCGCCTGGTTCGTTGGGGTTTAGTGGGATTGGTCGCCTTGCCGCTGATCCAGTGGTTGCCGGTCCCCTTCGAATTGTGGTCGCTGCTGCCGGGACACGATCGCCTCGGCGCGGCGTTGGCCGCCGAGGGGCTGGGTGAAGGTTGGCGTTCCCTGTCCGTGGTGGGGGGAGCCACCGAGCAGGCCTTCCTCGCCCTGTTGCCTCCCCTGGCCGTCTTCTTCACCGCGTGGACTCTGCCGACGCGCGTCTTGCGACAAATGGTGGTCCTGGTGATCGGCATGGGCGTGATCCAGGCCCTCCTTGGCCTCCTTCAATATGGGGCCGGTCCCGACAGCCTCTTCGCCCTGGGCAACCCCTTCGCCGGCCACAGCGCCTCGGGGTTTCATGCCAATCGTGACCATTTCGCCGGCATGATGGAGATGCTCTTGCCCTTGGCGTTGGCGCTCACCGCCGCCCGATTCGGCCACGGTGCCCGTACGGCCGGTTTCTATCGTAACTGGCGCCACCGCTTCTCCCACTGGGTGGACTGGCGTGCCAACCAGACCTTGCTCTACGGCTTGAGCGCCGTGGTGATGTTCCTCGCCCTGGTGTTCACCCGCTCGCGGACCGGGGTTGTGCTGGGGATGTTGTTGATTCTCCTGGCGGCCTTCGCCTTCGCTCGCCGCTTGGGCGGACGACGGGCGGCGGGACTGGCCGGGACGTTGGCGGTGGGGGTCCTGGTCCTCGCGGCGGAGATCGGCCTGGCTCCGGTCCTGCAGCGATTCGTCCTCATCGACCCTTTGCAGGATGCCCGCTGGTCGATCTTCCAATCCACCTTCGAAGGGGTGGCCCACTTCCTTCCTCTGGGCAGTGGTGCGGGTACCTTCCCCTGGGTGTTCCCCTTGTTCCAGGGCACGGGCTACCACGCCTACGTCAACCACGCCCACAACGACTATCTCGAGTGGGCACTGGAAGGAGGAGCCGTGGCCGTGGGCGTGGTGATTCTGCTGGCGACCGCCTATCTGCTGCATTGGCGGAAGGTGTGGCACTCCGGGGAGTGGCGTACTTTCCGCTTCATGCAGGTGGGAGCGGGCTTGGGACTGCTCCTTTTAGGCTTGCACGGTTGGGTCGATTTCAACTTCCGCATCCCCGCCAATGCCGTCTATTTTGCCTTTCTCGCCGCCTTGTTCTTCCATCCTGGCGAAGCGGATCGGGAACTTCCCGTGGATCGCTCCCTGCGTCGGTTGCCCAGCACGCATGCGCCTCCACGGCAGATCCTCGGGCCAGCACTGGAGCCGGTGCCCAATCCTTTGGAGGAAGGGGAGAAAAAACAGGCGTGATCGATCTCCACTGTCATCTCCTGCCGGGGATCGACGACGGTGCTCCGGACCTGTCGACCAGCCTGGCGATGGCGCGAATGGCGTGTGCGGACGGCATTGAGGTGGTGGCTTGCACTCCCCATGCCTATCCCGGGCTGTACGACAACCGTGCCCCCGAGATCCGTGCCGCAGTGCAGAAACTCCAGGCGGCCCTGGACGATGCCGACATTCCCCTGGCCTTGACCCACGGTGCCGATATCCACCTCATGCCCGACGTCCTCAAGGGGTTGCGTGAGGGACGCCTCCCCACCTTGGCCGACGGACGCTATCTGTTGGTGGAGCCTTCCCATCACGTTCCCACACCCCATTTCGAGGAGCAGGTGTGGAATATCCTCGCCTCCGGTTATGTGCCCATCATCACTCACCCTGAGCGGCTCGGCTGGATCGACCGTCACTACGAGGGGTTCGTGCGTCTGGCCCATCGCGGCGTGTGGATGCAGGTCACCGCCGGCAGTCTCACCGGCGCCTTCGGACGCCGTGTCCGCCACTGGGCCGAACGGATGTTGGATGATGGCATCGTCCACTTGTTGGCTACCGACGGCCATGGCGTGGAGCGCCGCCCGGTGATCCTAAGTGAGGGTCGCGAGGCGGCGGCGAAGCGGGTGGGAGCGACGGAGGCTTGGCGCCTGGTGGACGAGCGCCCTCGTCAAGTGCTCGAGAATGCTCCCCCGGAGGAGGTGGCACCCCCGCCCGGCTTATGCGCCTGACCAGCCCTTCACGTGACGATGGAAATGCGCGGCGGTTCGATCCACTCTCCGTGGCAGCGGGGGCAGCGACCGGGTCGGGTGAGGCGACCGTGGGTGAATGTGAACCCGCAGCGGCGGCAGCGGGCCGGTTGAACCGCCAAGCGTGACCCTTCCCGTTTCAGGCTCTTTTGCAAGTGCCGCAGATGTTCCTCCACTACCCGCAAGGGCAGCTCCACGACCGCCGCCAGCTCGCTCAAGGTCCGGGCACGGCTTTGCAAGTGTTCGCGTAGGCGCCGACGTTCGCTCATGCCCGGAAACCGAGACGGCGAGAAACGGCTTTTTCCGTTTCCACCGCGATGAACAACCCCACGGCGAGGACGGCAATGAACAACCAAGTCGTGCCGTCCAAGCCGCGAGCGGAAAAAACTGTTTGCAGAGGGGGCAGGTAGGTGTAGGCCATCTGGATCGAAAACAGGGCGGCGAGAGCGAGGGGTACCATGCGGTTGCTCGTCGTCGTGGCGTAACTGAAGGCCGGTCGTTGGAAGAAACGGGCGCTAAGGAGATAGGCGGCCTCGAAGGCAACGATGGCGTTGACGGTGGCGGTGCGGGCGAAGTCCAGGTCTGCACCGCGTGCCAAGGTCCAATGGAAGGCGGCGAAGGCACCCGCCACCATGAGAAGGCTGACGAAGAAAATGCGCCACAGCAGGTAGGGGTTGAGCAGTGGTGCCGCCGGATCGCGGGGTGGGCGTTTCATGACGTCTCCCTCCGGTGCCTCGAAGGCCAGCGCCAGGGCCAGGGTCACGGCAGTCACCATGTTGATCCACAGAATCTGGGCGGCGCTCACGGGCAAGGCCAGCCCGAGGGCCACGGACACGAGGATGACCCCCGCCTCGCCGCCGTTGGTGGGGAGGATGAAGAGCAGGGCCTTTTTAATGTTGTCGAAGACGGTGCGCCCTTCCTCGATGGCGTGCACGATGGTGGCGAAATTGTCGTCGGCGAGGACCATCTCCGCCGCCTCTTTGGCCACTTCCGAGCCCTTGCGGCCCATGGCGATGCCGATGTCGGCCCGTTTCAGGGCCGGGGCGTCGTTGACCCCATCGCCGGTCATGGCGGTGACCTCGCCGTTGGCTTGCAATGCCTCCACTAGCAGGAGCTTCTGCTCTGGCGTGGTACGGGCAAAGATGTCCACTTGTCGGACCAAGTGACGCAGCTCGCTCGTCCCCAGACCTTCCAGCTCTGCGCCAGTGACGGTGTGACGGGCGTCACCGATGCCCATCCGTTCGCCGATGGCCTGGGCGGTCAGGGCATGGTCGCCGGTGATCATCTTCACCCGGATGCCGGCCTCGGCGGCGGTGTGTACCGCCTCCACCGCCTCCGGCCGTGGGGGGTCCATGATCCCCACCAGGCCCAGCAGGGTGAATCCTTCCAGGTCGTCTTCCATGAGCTCGATGTGCGGGGTAGGAAGGGGCTGGTAAGCGATGGCCAGCAGTCGCAGGCCGGATTTCGCCAGGCGGTGGGCAAGGGCTTCCCAGTGTTCACGGACGAGGGAGCGGGTGCCGTCCACCCTCGCTTCCCGGTCGCATCGATCCAGAACCCGTTCCGGTGCCCCCTTGAGGAAGATGGCCACGTGTCCTTGGTGGTCGTGGTGGAGGGTCGCCATGTACTGGCGGCGGGAATCGAAGGGCAGCGTGTCCACCCGCGGCCATTGTTCGCGCAGCCGGTCCAGCTCCAGACCGGCCTTCATGGCCAGTACCAGGAGAGCCGCTTCCATGGGATCGCCGGTGATGCGCAGCCCATCGCCGTCGGGAGCCACTTCGGCATCGTTGCACAGGGCCCCCGCCAGGAGTAGCCGCTGGAGCACCGGGTCGGTTAGCGGATCCAGAGGGGTATCTCCCTGCAGAAAGGCGCCGTGGGGGTCGTAACCGGCCCCCTCTACCGTGACTTCCGCCTCCGCCGTGGCGACCTGAGTGACGGTCATCTCGTTCTTGGTCAACGTGCCCGTCTTGTCGGTGCAGATCGCCGTCACCGCCCCCAGGGTTTCCACTGCCGGCAGGCGTCGGATGATGGCCTGGCGCCGGGCCATGCGCTGCACCCCCACCGCCAGGGTGATGGTGAGGATGGCGGGCAGGCCCTCCGGGATCACCGCCACCGCCAGGCCGACGCTGGCGAGGAACATCTCCAGCCACGGATAGCCGCGCCACAGGCCGAGGGCGAAAGCGAGGGAAGCGAGGAACAGGGTGGCCAGGGTGAGCACACGAGCGAAACGGTCCAGTTTCGTCAGCAGGGGCGTGCGCAAGGACGTCACTTCCCGCAGGAGCCGACCGATGCGACCGATCTCGGTGGCCTCGCCGGTGGCCACCACAACGCCCACGCCCTGGCCACGGGTCACCAGACTGCCGGAGTAGGCCATGGAGCGCCGTTCCGCCAGGGGCGCGTCCGCCGGTACCGGCTGCACGCCCTTGTTCTGGGGAATGGATTCGCCGGTGAGGAGCGACTCGTCCACCGCCAGGTCCTTGCTCTCCAAGAGGCGCAGGTCGGCGGGGACTCGGTCGCCGGCGGCGAGAATGACGATGTCGCCGGGCACTACCGCATCGGCGGGGATCTCTTTCAGGTGTCCGTCGCGGCGTACCACCGCCTTGGGGGTGAGCATCTGACCTATGGCGGCGAGGGCGTCCTCCGCTTTGCCTTCCTGGACGAAACCCACCACCGCGTTCACCACCACTACGCCGACGATGGCCACTGTGTCCACCCAGTCTCCCAACACCGCAGTGACGGTTGCCGCGGCCAATAGGACATAGATCAACAGGTTGTCGAACTGGGCCAGGAAGCGGCGCCATGGTGGTCGTCGCGGGGCAGAAGCGAGGCGGTTGGGGCCGTGGCGGCGCAGACGGATCTGCGCCTCCTCTTCCGGGAGGCCAGTGGGACGCGAGCCCAGGGTTTCCACGACCGTTTCGGGAGGCAATGCGTGCCAGGGAGGCGCCTCGGTAGGAATCGAAGGAGATGGGGACGGTGTTTGCTTCATTGCCGAATCTCGATAGCGATTCGAATTCCCGTGCGGTGCTCGATGGCTTCAGGGATGAAACGGCTTCGAATCATGATGTACTCCTTTCTGGCAAAGGGGGGAACGAACCTCAGCTTAGTTCATGGGGGAGCCGGTGGTGGTGTGTTAGCACTCGCCTCTTGACAGTGACAAAATCGTGTCTATATTTAGCGCTCGAAAACAGAGAGTGCCAAATGACAACCGAGCAAGGAGGTAGAAACGGCATGAACCTGCGTCCTTTGCACGATCGTGTGGCCGTCAAACGTCTGGAAGAGGAACAGACCACCCCCGGCGGCATCGTCATCCCCGACACCGCCAAGGAGAAGCCGCAAACCGGCGAAGTCGTGGCGGTGGGCGAAGGGCGCGTGCTGGACGATGGCAAGGTCGTTCCCCTGGACGTGAAAGTGGGCGATAAGGTCCTGTTCGGCAAGTATTCGGGCACCGAGGTGACCATCGGCGAGGAGGAATACCTCCTCATGCGCGAAGACGACATCCTCGCGGTGCTGCAGTGATCGCTGACCGGTTTTGAGAATCTAAAGGAGGAGAGACGGACATGACCGCCAAGATGGTGCATTTCTCCGAGGACGCCCGTCACAAGATGGCCGAGGGCGTCAACGTCCTGGCCAACGCGGTGAAGGTGACCCTGGGCCCGCGCGGGCGCAACGTGGTGCTGGAGAAGAGCTTCGGCGCCCCCACCATCACCAAGGACGGCGTCTCCGTGGCCAAGGAGATCGAACTCCAGGATAAGCTGGCCAACATGGGCGCGCAGATGGTCAAGGAAGTGGCCTCCAAGACCGCCGACGTGGCTGGCGACGGCACCACCACCGCTACCGTGCTGGCTCAGGCCATCCTCACCGAGGGCATGAAGGCGGTGGCCGCCGGCATGAATCCCATGGACCTCAAGCGCGGCATCGACAAGGGGGCTGGCGCCCTGGTGGAGGCGCTGAAGGATCTTTCCAAGCCCTGCGAAGACGACAAGTCCATCGCCCAGGTGGGTACCATCTCCGCCAACTCCGACGAGAGCATCGGCAACATCATCGCCGAGGCCATGAGCAAGGTGGGCAAGGAAGGCGTGATCACCGTGGAGGAGGGCTCCGGCCTGGAGAACGAGCTGGAGGTGGTCGAGGGGATGCAGTTCGACCGCGGCTACCTGTCGCCGTACTTCGTCACCAACCAGCAGAACATGACGGCGGAGCTGGAGAAGCCGCTGGTGCTGCTGCACGACAAGAAGATCTCCAACATCCGCGACCTGCTGCCGGTGTTGGAGGCGGTGGCGAAGGCGGGCCGTCCGCTGTTGATCATCGCCGAGGACGTGGAGGGCGAGGCCCTGGCGACGTTGGTGGTGAACACCATCCGCGGCATCGTCAAGGTGTGCGCGGTGAAGGCGCCGGGCTTCGGTGACCGCCGCAAGGCGATGTTGCAGGACATTGCCATTCTCACCGGTGGTCAGGTGATCTCCGAGGAACTGGGCCTGACGCTGGAGAAGGCGACCCTGGACCACCTGGGCCAGGCGAAGAAGGTGGTGGTGAACAAGGAGACGACGACCATCATCGACGGCGCTGGCAAGAGCGAGGACATCCAGGCGCGCATCCAGCAGATCAAGGCGCAGTTGGAAGAGACGACGTCCGACTACGACCGTGAGAAGCTGCAGGAGCGCATTGCCAAGCTGGCGGGTGGTGTGGCGGTGATCAAGGTGGGAGCCGCCACCGAGGTGGAGATGAAGGAGAAGAAGGCGCGCGTGGAAGACGCCCTGCACGCCACCCGCGCGGCGGTGGAAGAGGGCATCGTGCCGGGTGGTGGCGTGGCCCTGGTGCGGGTGCAGAAGGCCCTGGACGAAGTGAAGGGCGACAACCCGGACCAGGACACGGGCGTGGACATCCTGCGCCGTGCCATCGAAGCGCCGCTGCGTCAGATCGTGGCCAACGCCGGTGGCGAGCCGTCGGTGGTGCTGGCGAAGGTGAAGGAAGGCAGCGGCAACTTCGGCTTCAACGC
>WFVN01000277.1 GCA_015491615.1 Gammaproteobacteria bacterium | reverse complement strand
GGTTCGGGCGGAGGGATGGCAGAGCGACGCCCGTTACGCCGAGGCCCTGGTCCGGACGCGGGTGGAAGCCGGTTACGGCCCCCTGCGAATCGAACAGGAACTGGCCCGCCAGGGGGTCACGCCCGAATTGCGGGCGGCGGCCCTGGCGCCTTTCGAAGGGGAGTGGCGAGCCCGGGCCGAAGCAGCGCGCCGGCGTCGGTTCGGTGCCGCGCCACCCAAGGATTTCCGGGAACGGGCCCGCCAGGCCCGTTTCCTCCAATACCGAGGTTTTGCGCCCGGCCTGGTCCGCGCCGTCGTCGGCGACGGCGCGGAGGCCGAGGAATGGAACGAGTGATGACGGACGAGCACGGAAACGACACGGTGGAATGGAGCCTGGCGCGCCTGCGCCGCACCTTCCTGGACTATTTCGCCGAGCATGGGCACGCGGTGGTCCCCTCCAGCCCCCTGGTGCCGGAGAACGACCCCACCCTGCTGTTCACCAACGCCGGCATGGTGCAGTTCAAGAACGTGTTTCTCGGGCTGGAGAAGCGGCCCTACGCCCGCGCCTGCTCGGCACAGCGCTGCCTGCGTGCCGGTGGCAAGCACAACGACCTGGACAACGTCGGCTACACCGCCCGTCACCACACCTTCTTCGCGATGCTGGGCAACTTCAGCTTCGGTGACTACTTCAAACGCGAGGCCATCACCTTCGCCTGGCGTTTCCTCACCGAGGTCCTCGCCCTACCCTCCGAGCGCCTGTGGGTGACTGTGTACGCCGAGGACGAGGAGGCCGCCCGTATCTGGCTGGAAGAAATCAAGGTGGATCCGGCACGCTTCTCCCGCATCGGCGACAAGCCCGGCGGGCGCCGCTACGAGAGCGACAACTTCTGGTCCATGGGCGACACCGGCCCCTGCGGCCCTTGCACCGAGATCTTCTACGACCACGGCCCGGAGGTCCCCGGTGGCCCGCCCGGTACCCCGGAGGAGGACGGCGACCGCTACGTGGAGATCTGGAACCTGGTCTTCATGCAGTACGACCGCGCCCCCGACGGCAGCCTCTCGCCCCTGCCCAAACCCTCGGTGGACACCGGCATGGGCCTGGAACGCCTGGCGGCGGTGATGCAGGGCGTTCATTCCAACTACGACATCGACCTGTTCCGGCGCCTCATCCAGGCCGCCGCTAGAGCGGTGGGGGTGGAGAACGCCGGTCAGGCCGGCCTCAAGGTCATCGCCGATCACATCCGCGCCAGTGCCTTCCTCGTCACCGACGGTGTCCTGCCCGGCAACGAGGGGCGCGGCTACGTCCTGCGTCGCATCATCCGCCGGGCCATCCGCCACGGCCACGAACTGGGGCAGAAGGCGCCTTTCTTCCACCGTCTGGTGGCGCCTCTGGTGGCGGAGATGGGCGAGGCCTACCCGGAACTGGCCACCGCCCGCGAGCGGGTGGCGCAGGTCCTGCGCCAGGAAGAAGAGCGTTTCGCCGAGACCATCGAACAGGGCATGCGCCTCTTGGAGGAGGCCATCGTCGGACTCGATGGCGACACCCTACCCGGCGAGCTCGCCTTTCGCCTCTACGACACCTACGGTTTCCCCGTGGACCTCACCGCCGACATCGCCCAGGCGCGTGGCCTGCGGGTGGATATGGAAGGCTTCGAGCGGGAAATGGCCGCCCAGCGTGAGCGGGCCCGTGCCGCCAGCCGCTTCGAGGCCGATCACCCGCAAGGGTTGGAAATCGAAGGCGAGAGCACCTTCACCGGCTACGACCGCCTGGAGGATGAAGGGCGCGTCATCGGCCTGGTGCACGACGGGCGGCAAGTGACCACCCTGGAGGCGGGGCAGGAAGGCATGGTGGTCCTCGACCGCACCCCCTTCTATGCCGAATCCGGTGGCCAGGTGGGCGACGTGGGCTGGATCGACGGCCCGGAAGGGCGCTTCGAAGTCACCGACACGCAAAAGCGTGGGCAACTCGTGTTCCACCACGGGCGGCAGATGGAAGGACACTTGGCCTTCGGCGAGAGCGTCACCGCTCGCGTACGAGAGTCTGCCCGCCGCGACACCGCCCGCAACCATTCCGCCACCCACCTGCTGCACGCCGCCCTGCGCCACTACCTGGGCCCGCACGTGCAGCAGAAGGGCTCCCTGGTGGAGCCGGAACGTCTGCGTTTCGACTTCTCCCATCCCGAGCCTCTGACCCGCGCCCAGATCCTCGAGATCGAACGTCTGGTGAACCAAGAAATCCGCGCCAACCGCGAGGTCCAGACCCGCATCATGGATATCGAAGACGCCCTCGCCCACGGGGCCATGGCCCTGTTCGGGGAGAAATACGAAGACCAGGTGCGGGTCCTCTCCATGGGCGACTTCTCCGTCGAACTGTGTGGCGGCACCCACGTCAACCGCACCGGCGACATCGGCCTGTTCAAGATCCTCTCGGAGAGCGGCGTCGCCGCTGGCGTTCGCCGTATCGAGGCTACCACCGGGCGCCATGCCCTGGCCTGGGTGGAAGACCTGGAAGACCAGGCCGGACACGCCGCGGCGCAACTCAAAGTGCCCCTGGAACAACTGGCCGACAAGGTCGCCCAGCTCCTGGATCGGGAGCGCGCGCAAGAAAAGGAAATCCAGCGCCTCAAGGCCAAACTGGCCGCCCAGGCGGGCAACGACCTCGCCGACCGGGCGGAGACGGTGTCCGGCGTCAAGGTCCTGGCCGCGCAGCTAGAAGGGGCCGACGCCAAGGCCCTGCGCGAGACCATGGATCAACTCAAGAACAAGCTGGGCCGCGTCGTCGTCGTCCTTGCCACCGTCGACGGCGGCAAAGTGCGCCTCGCCGCCGGAGTCACCCGCGATCTCACCGACCGCCTCAAGGCCGGCGAGCTGGTGAACTTCGTCGCCGAGCAAGTGGGTGGGCGAGGCGGCGGACGGCCGGACATGGCCCAGGCCGGCGGCGAGAACCCCGACGCCCTCCCTGCTGCCCTCGCCTCGGTGCGTGACTGGGTGGCCGAACGCCTCCAGGGAGGAGACTGATGGCCCTCATCGTGCAGAAATATGGCGGCACTTCCGTAGGTAGCGTGGAACGTATCCGGCGGGTGGCGGAAAAGGTCGCCCGCACCCGGGATGAAGGGCACGACGTGGTCGTCGTCGTCTCCGCCATGAGCGGCGAGACCAACCGTCTCCTGGCCCTCGCCCGCGAGATCAGTGAGCGCCCCGATCCGCGCGAGTTGGACGTGCTCCTGTCCACCGGCGAGCAGGTCACCATCGCCCTGCTGTCCATGGCTCTGCAATCCATTGGCCGGCCCGCCCGTTCCTTCACCGGCGCCCAGGTGCGCATCCTCACCGACGACGCCCACACCAAGGCGCGTATCCAGGAAATCGACGACGCGCGCATCCGCGCCCAGTTGGCCGAGGGTCGGGTAGTGGTAGTCGCCGGATTCCAGGGGGTGGACGACCACGGCAACATCACCACCCTCGGGCGCGGCGGCTCGGACACCACCGCCGTCGCCCTCGCCGCCGCCCTTAAGGCCGACGAATGCCAGATCTACACCGACGTGGATGGTGTCTACACCACCGACCCGCGGGTCGAGCCCAAGGCCCGTCGCCTGGATGTGATCACCTACGAAGAAATGCTGGAAATGGCCAGCCTGGGGGCGAAGGTCCTGCAGATCCGCTCGGTGGAGTTCGCCAGCAAATACGAAGTGCCCCTGCGGGTGCTCTCCTCCTTCGAGGACGGCCCCGG
>WFVN01000276.1 GCA_015491615.1 Gammaproteobacteria bacterium | reverse complement strand
GCGGCGGCTCACCGCGGCGTCGGCGCGCGGGCGGGGGAGGAGGTCCCGGTCCAGGTCCACCACCCGGTTGCCGTGCACCTGCTCCAGCCACACCGGCTCGGCGGGCAGGTCCAGGGCGGCGCGCAGGAGGCTGCGGTTCATGGCCACCGCCGCCGGCTCGTCGCCCACGTGGTCGGCCAGGTTGAGGCTCTCGTAGGGCCCTTGGGAAACGCCCCCGTGGCGGGTGGTGACACAGGCCCGCACGGTGGGCGGCGCGGGCCAGTCCGGGCGGATCCAGGGGGTGCTCACGTGGCGCCCTCCGCGTCCTGTTCGAGGGCCGCCACGAGGGCGGCGAGGTCGTCCGGGCGCGGGCTCGCCCATTCCATCCACGCGCCGCTGGCCGGGTGTTCGAGTCCCAGGCGGCGGGCGTGCAGGGCCTGGCGGCGGAACCCGCGCAGGGCCCGGACCAGGGCCTCCGTGGCCCCCGCCGGCAGGCGCAGGCGTCCCCCATAGATCGGGTCCCCCACCAGGGGGTGGCCCAGGTGCGCCATGTGCACGCGGATCTGGTGGGTGCGGCCCGTCTCCAGGCGCACGCGGATGCGCGTGTGGGCGCGGTAGCGGGCCGCCACCCGGTAGTGGGTCACCGCCGGCTTGCCCTCCGGGCGCACGGCCATGCGCTTGCGGTCCACGGGGTGGCGGCCGATGGCGGCCTCCACCGTGCCGCCGCCGGTCATCACCCCGGTCACCACCGCCTCGTACTCGCGGCGCACGGCGCGCGCCTGCAGGGCGGCCACCAGGTGGGTATGGGCGCGGGGCGTCTTGGCCACCACCAGCAGGCCGCTGGTGTCCTTGTCCAGGCGATGGACGATGCCGGCGCGGGGCAGCCCCTCCAGGGGTGGATGATGGTGCAGGAGGGCGTTCACCAGGGTGCCGGCCGGGTTGCCGGCGGCGGGGTGGACCACCAGGGCGGCGGGCTTGTCCACCACCAGGATCTCGTCATCCTCGTGGACGATGGCCAGGGGGATGGCCTCGGCGCCCCAGTGTTCGGGGGTGTGCGCCGCTGCCCCCTCGGCCAGTTCCAGGGTCTGGCCGGCGCTCACCGGCGTGCGCGGCAGGGTGCACGGGACGCCGTCCACCCATGCCCGCCCCTCCTTGATCCAGCGCGCCAGGCGCGAGCGGGAGTGCTGCGGGCACAGGCGCGCGAGGGCCTGGTCCAGGCGCAGGCCGGCGAGGGCCTCGTCTACCTGGAAACGCAGGCGCGCGGCGGGGGGTTGGGATTCGCTCGGGTTCAATGGGGCCTTGGGACGTGCTTGGGTTTATAATGCCGCGCGTCGGACGGCGGCCCTCCTTGGACCGATGGGGCAGCCGGTCGATTCCATGCCGCGACCCCGTTTGCGAAGGACGACCATGACCCCGCTACGCCTCATCCTCTGCCTCGCCCCCCTGATCCTGGGCGCCTGCGCCACCACCTCGACGCCCGGCCACGGGCACGACGATCATGCCGACGGGGCGACGGCGAAACAGGAGCGCCTCACCGAACGGGACGCCCGGCGCATGCTGCAAGAGGCCCGCGCGGCCATGAAGGCGGGGGATTATGAAACAGCCATTTCCCAATTGGAAGCGCTGGAGGCGCGCTTCCCCTTCGGCGTCTATGCCCAGCAGGCCCTGCTGGAGATCGCCTACGCCTACTACCGCTACGACGAGCCCGAATCGGCCATCGCCACCCTCGACCGCTTCGTCCACCTCTACCCCCGCCACCCGCGCATCGACTATGCCCGCTACTTGCAAGGGGTGGTCCTGTTCCAACGCATCCACTCGCCGGTGGACCGCTGGCTGCGCCTGGACCCGGCCGACCGCGACCCCGAGGCGGCGCGACGCGCCTTCCGCTACTTCGCCGAGGTGGTGCGCGACCATCCGGACAGCCCCTACGCCCCCGACGCCTTGCAACGCATGATCTACCTGCGCAACCTGCTCGCCCGCCACGAGCTGCACGTGGCCGATTTCTACCTGCGCCGGGGGGCCTACGTGGCCGCCGCCAACCGCAGCCGCTATCTACTGGAGCACCTGCCCCGCACCCCGGCCCAGTATCCGGTCCTGGCCATCCTGGAGTCGGCCTACGAGGCCCTGGGGCTCACTGACCTGGCCGCCGACGTGGGACGCGTGCGGGCCCTCAATCCGACCACCGGCGACGGCGCCGACGACACGCAAGGGGAGTGAACGCCATGTGGGACTTCTTCGCCACTGTCCGCCACCGCCATTCCATCCGCCATTACCAGAGCGACATGCCGGTGGAGCGGGAGAAGCTGCACGCCATCCTGGAGATGGCCTGCGCCGCCCCCTCGGCGGGGGACCTGCAGTCCTACCACATCTTCGTGGTCACCGACGAGGGGCGACGCACGCGCCTGTCCGAGGCGGCCTTCGGCCAGGCCTTTCTCGCCGAGGCACCGGCCTGCCTGGTGTTCTGTTCCGATCCGCAGCGGGCGCAAGAGAAATACGGCGCCCGTGGGCGGGAGCTGTATGCCCTGCAGGACGCCACCATCGCCGCCGCCTACGCGCAACTGGCGGCGGTGGCGGCGGGCCTGGGTTCCACCTGGGTTGGGCATTTCGACGAGGACGCGGTGCGGGCGGTGGTGGCCGCCCCCGGCCACCTGGTGCCGGTGGCCCTCATCAGCCTCGGCTATCCGGCGGAGATCCCCGAGCCCACCCCCCGCCGCCCCCTGGGGGAGGTGGTCACCTACTTGTGAAGGACGGGCGCCTCAGATGGCGTCCAGGTCCTCCTCGCCGGTGCGGATACGCACCACCCGCTCCACGGTGCTGACGAAGATCTTGCCGTCGCCGATCTTACCGGTACGGGCGGCGTTCATGATCACTTCCACCGCGCGCTCGGCCAGGTCTTCCGGCAGCACCACCTCGATCTTGATCTTGGGCAAAAAGTCCACCACGTACTCGGCCCCGCGGTAGAGCTCGGTGTGCCCCTTCTGGCGCCCAAAGCCGCGTACTTCGGTGGCGGTCATGCCGGTGACGCCGATCTCGGAGAGGGCCTCGCGCACGTCGTCCAGCTTGAAGGGTTTGATGATCGCCTCGACCTTTTTCACGTTCTTCTGCCTCTCGTTCAGGGGTGGGGAGGGATTCTAGCAAGGGCGGTGCGCCCTGTCCTTCAGCGCCACAGGCCGCGGTAGCCGGAGGTGATGGGGTAGCGGCGGTCCTTGCCGAAGGCGCGCGGAGTGATGCGCACCCCCGGCGGCGCCTGGCGGCGCTTGTACTCATTGCGGTCGATCATGCGCGCCACCTTGTGCACGGTGGCCTCGTCGAAACCACGGGCGACGATGGCATCCACCGGCAGGTCCTCCTCCACGTACAGCTCGATGATGGCGTCGAGGACCTCGTAGGGGGGCAGGGAGTCCTCGTCCCGCTGCCCCGGACGCAGTTCCGCCGAGGGGGGGCGGGTGAGGATGCGCTCGGGGATCACCGGTTCGCCCCCCTGACGGTTGCGCCACTCGGCGAGGCGATAGACCAGGGTCTTGGGCACGTCCTTGAGGACGTTGAAGCCGCCGGCCATGTCCCCGTACAGGGTGGCGTAGCCCACCGCCATCTCGCTCTTGTTGCCGGTGGAAAGGAGCATCTTGCCCTTTTTGTTGGACACCGCCATGAGGATCACCCCGCGCGAGCGGGCCTGGAGGTTCTCCTCGGTGACGTCCGCAGGGTAGCCGGCGAACTCCTCGCGCAGCACCTCCAGGAAGGCCTGGAAAGGCGGCTCGATGGGGATCTCGCGGAATTCCACCCCCAGATTGGCGGCCAGGGCGGCGGCGTCCTCGCGGCTCATGTCCGAGGTGTAGCGGGAGGGCAGCATGAGGGCCTCCACCCGCTCCCGTCCCAGGGCGTCGCAGGCGATGACGCAGGACAGGGCCGAGTCGATGCCGCCGGACAGGCCCAGCACCACCCCGGGGGCGAAACCGTTCTTGTCCACGTAGTCGCGCAGGCCCAGCTTGAGGGCCTCGTACACCCGTTCTTCCTTCTCGGGAATGGGGTGGATTTCCGCCGGCACCGGCCGCACGCGACCATCCTCGCCGCGCACCAGGTCCAGCGGCTCCACCGATTCCACGAATCCGGGGCTGCGCTGCACCACCTGGCCGGCGCCGTCGAGGGTGAAGGAGAAACCGTCGAAGACCAGCTCGTCCTGGCCGCCCACCAAGTTCACGTACACCAGGGGCATGCCGTTCTCGTGCACGCGCCGCGCCGCTACCTCCTCGCGCAGGCGTTGTTTGTCCCGATGGAAGGGAGAGGCGTTGAGGGTCAACACCACCTCGGCGCCGGCCTCCACCGTGGCGCGTATGGGCGCCTCGTGCCAGATATCCTCGCAGATGGTGAGGCCCACGCGCATGCCACACACCTCCACCACTGCGGGGAGCCGGCCGGGAACGAAGTAGCGGCGCTCGTCGAAGACGGCGTAGTTGGGGAGTTCGTGCTTGTGGTAGGCGGCGATACGCTCGCCGGCGCGGAACCAGGAGGCGGTGTTGTAGAGGCGCCCATGGATACGTTCGGGGTGGCCCACCACCGCGTCGATGCCCACCAGGCGCTTGGCCAGCACCGCCAGGCCCTTCTCCACGTTGCGGATCAGCCCTTCGTGGAGGAGCAAGTCTTCGGGCGGATAGCCGGTGAGGGCCAGCTCGGGAAACACCACCAGGTCGGCCTGGAGTTCGTCGCGGGCCCGTGCGGCGAAGGCGAGGACCTTGTCCACGTTGCCGGGAACGTCCCCCACCAGGAAGTCCACCTGGGCCAGGGCGATGCGCAGGCTCATCCGACGAAGAACTCGTTCATGCGCGCCCCCATCTCCGCCGGCGAGCGCACCACCGCCACCCCCGCCGACTCCAGGGCCTGGATCTTGGCGCGGGCGGTGCCGCGGCCACCGGCGATGATCGCCCCGGCGTGCCCCATGCGCTTGCCCGGCGGGGCGGTGAGGCCGGCGATGTAGGCCACCACCGGCTTGCGCACGCGCTCGCGGATGAACTCCGCCGCCGCCTCCTCCTCGGTGCCGCCGATCTCGCCCACGAGGATGATGCCCTTGGTGTGGCGGTCGGCCTCGAACATCTCCAGGCAGTCGATGAACCCCAGGCCGTGGACGGGATCGCCACCGATGCCCACGCAGGTACTCTGCCCCAGGCCCACGGCGGTGGTCTGGTGTACCGCCTCGTAGGTGAGGGTGCCGGAACGGGAGACGATGCCGATGAGGCCGGGCTTGTGGATGGCCCCGGGCATGATGCCGATCTTGCACTCGCCGGGGGTGATGACGCCGGGGCAGTTGGGACCGATGAGGCGGGTGCCGTGGAAGTTGAGCGCCGCCTTCACCCGCAGCATGTCGTTCACCGGGATGCCTTCGGTGATGCAGACGACGAGTTCGATGCCGCCCTCGGCCGCCTCGAGGATGGCGTCGGCGGCGAAGGGGGCGGGCACGTAGATGACGCTGGCGGTGGCGCCGGTGGCCTCCACCGCCTCGCGCACGGTGTCGAAGACGGGCAGGCCCAGGTGCGTCTGTCCTCCCTTGCCCGGCGTCACTCCACCCACCAGCTGGGTGCCGTAGGCGAGCATCTGTTCGGAATGGAAGGTGCCCTGCTTGCCGGTGAAGCCCTGGCAGATCACCTTGGTGTGCTTGTCCACGAGAATGGCCATCAGCCCCGCCCCTCCTTGGCCGCCGCCACCACCTTGCGGGCGGCGTCGGTGAGCCCCTCGGCGGTGATGATGGGCAGGCCGCTGTCGGCGAGGATGGCCCGCCCGGCATCCACGTTGGTCCCCTC
>WFVN01000275.1 GCA_015491615.1 Gammaproteobacteria bacterium | reverse complement strand
GGGGTGTGGGGTTCGAGGGTGAGCTGGTACCAGGAGAGGTGCTCGGGGGCCAGGTCAATGGCCGCCTGCAGGTCGCGCAGGCCGGCCGATCGGTCCTGGCCGGGGCCGGCTACGGGCAGTACGAGGTCTCCGCCTACGCCAGGGAGGGCCGCCGCTGCCGCCACAACCTCAACTACTGGACCTTCGGGGACTACGTGGGCATCGGCGCCGGCGCCCACGGCAAGATCACCGACGCTCCCGGCGGGCGCATCCGCCGCTATCACAAACAGCGCAGCCCGCAGGTGTATCTGCGCACGGCGGGGACACCCGAGCGGATCCGTGGAGAGCGCCGGCTGGACGCGGACGAGGTGGTGTTCGAGTTCATGATAAACGTACTGCGCCTCGCGGAAGGCGGGGATCGTGCCTTGTTCGGAGCTCGCACCGGGCTGTCTTTCGACCGCGTCCGGCCTCGCCTGGAGGTCTTGACGCAAAACGGTTGGCTGGTGTTCGACGGAGACCGCTTCCGTGCTAGCGAACGGGGTGCCCGTTACCTGGACGACTTGGTGGCCCGCTTTCTCCCTGGCGCCCCCTGAGGGTTATCGATAGGGGTTATTGCCTTAGAAACTCACTTTGGTAAGCTGGCCAGCCGCTGCATCCGCAGCGCCAAAGGAAACGAACCATAAAAATTAGAGGGAGTGAGGGAACATGCAAAAGACCATCATCGCAATGAGCGTCGTGACCTTGTTGGCCGGTTGTGCCCACATGAGCGGGGGCCACCATGGAGGAGACCACCATGGAGGAGACCACCATGGAAAAGCCGGCCACCATGGTGCCCATTGGAGCTACGAAGGGGATACCGGCCCTGCCCACTGGGGTGATCTGAGCCCGGACTTCGCCCTGTGCAAGACTGGCAAGGAGCAGTCCCCCATCGACATCGATACCGCCAGCGTGCAGCCGGGCAACCTGGGGCCCATCGAGTTCCACTATCAGCCCCTAAACGGCTTTGAGGTCATCAACAACGGCCACACCTTCAAGGTGCCGGTCAACAACGGCAGCTACGCGGTCATCGGTGGCAAGCGCTACGAGCTCCTGCAGTTCCATTTCCACGTGCCCTCCGAGCACACCATCGACGGCGAACATGTCGCCATGGTAGCGCACCTAGTGCACAAAGCCGCGGACGGGCAACTGGGTGTCATCGGGGTGCTCATGCGCGAAGGCGCCGCCAACCCGGCCCTAACCCCCGTCTGGCAGCACCTACCTCAGGACGAGGGTAAGGCATCTGGCAGCGCCACTGTAGATATCATGAGTATGCTCCCGGCCGACAAGACTTACTACAACTACTCCGGCTCGCTCACCACCCCGCCCTGTTCCGAAGGGGTGAACTGGAACGTGCTAAAGAACACCGTCTCGGTTTCCAGCGCCCAGGTGGATGCGTTTACTCGCGTGTTTCCGAAGAGTGCACGCCCGGTGCAGCCCCTCAATGGCCGGGTGGTCACCGTCAACCATTGATCTCCGAAGGGCAAAGGGTATGGGGAAACGCGGCCTTTTTGGGGCCGCGTTCCTTTTGGAGTGCCCAAACATGACCGCTGTGCTTCTTGGGGCGACGCGGGATCGCCTAGGGGGAGCGATTCGGTGAGAGTTATGCGCGGGGATTGAAGGCGTTCCCTGTTTTCGCAGGGGCCTGATTCGTGGTTTGGTTTACCAGCTTGTTTGGTCGGGGCGAGAGGATTCGAACCTCCGACCACCTGAACCCCATTCAGGTGCGCTACCAGGCTGCGCTACGCCCCGTTGCAATGAAAAAAGAGCCTTTCGGCCCTCATCCGCCACTCGTTGCGCGACAAGGAAAAATTATAGATTATCCTTTGAGGATGGACAAGACATCTTCCAGTTCCGCTCGCAGTTGCCGGGCCAGTTCGCGGCGCTGGTTGACCTCCGCCCTGGCTTGTTGGCCGGAGAGGCGCTGGCGGGCGCCGCCGATGGTGAAGCCCTGTTCGTAGAGGAGGGTGCGGATCTGGCGCACGGTGACCACGTCCTGGTACTGGTAGTAACGGCGGTTGCCGCGCCGCTTGATGGGCCTGAGCTGGGGAAATTCCTGCTCCCAGTAGCGCAGGACGTGGGGTTTGACCGAGCACAACTCACTCACTTCACCGATGGTGAAGTAACGCTTGCCCGGGATGGGGGGCAGGGCCTCAGTCGGCCGTTCTGCTTTCGCTTCCTGCATAGGCCTCCACCCTCGCCTTGAGCTTTTGTCCCGGACGGAAGGTGACCACGCGTCGCGCAGAGATGGGGATCTCCTCGCCGGTCTTGGGGTTGCGGCCAGGGCGCTCGTTCTTGTCGCGCAGGACGAAGTTGCCGAAACCGGAGAGTTTGACGTTCTCCCCTTGTTCCAGGGCGCAGCGGATCTCTTCGAAAAATTGATCCACCAGCTCCTTCGCCTCACGCTTGTTGAGCCCCAGTTCCAGGAACAGGGCCTCGGCCATGTCTGCTTTGGTGAGAGCCATGTCAGGACCTCAGTGTCGCACCCAGCCGTTCGGCCAGGTGTTGGGTGATACGTGCCAGCGTCTGTTCGATCTCCTCGTCCGAGAGGGTGCGCTCGGGATGCTGGAAGCGCAGGCCGATGGCCAGGCTTTTCTTCCCCTTGGGCAATCCACTCCCTTCGTACACGTCGAACAGATGGGCCTCCTTCAAGGTCTCCACCCCGAGGGCGAAGAGAGCGTCCAACGCCGCCTGCGCGGGGGTGTCCCGATCCACCAGCAGGGCCAGGTCGCGGCGGATGGCAGGGTAGCGGGAGAGGGGCCGATACTGGGGGACCTGCCCCTGCACGAGCGCGGTGAGGTCCAGCTCGAAGAGGATCACCGACGCCGGGACGTCCAACTCCACTGCCAGGCGCGGATGGATCACGCCCAGCCGGCCCACCCTCCGCC
>WFVN01000274.1 GCA_015491615.1 Gammaproteobacteria bacterium | reverse complement strand
GGCCAGCACCTCGCGCGCGGCGCCGTCCAGCCAGGCGGGGATCTCGGGCAGGCCGGCGATGAGTCGTCGGGCCAGTTTTTCCAGGCGCTCGCGGGTGTCCCCCAGGGTGCGCCAGGGGCCGTCCCAGGGGGTGGCGAAGTCGTCCGCGGCGTAGGGGTCGCAGCCGAGGCGGAAGTGCTCGGCGAGGGCCTGGACGAGGCCGGGGCGCTCCCCCTGGGGCAGGCGCACGAGGGCGGCGAGGGTGTCGATGCGCTGCTCCCCTGCGGGGGCGTGGCCGAGGATGTGCAGGCCGTCGCGGATCTGCGATTCCTTGATCTCGCACAGGTAGGCGTCCAGGGCGCCGAGGAAGCGGTCGTCGTCGCCGCCCCCCAGTTCTTCGTCCAGGTGCAGGGCGCGCGCCTCGCGCAGGATCTCGTCGCGCAGGGCGCGGGCGCGGGGCGGGTCCAGGAGGGCGGCCTCGTAGTATTCGTCCACGCGCCGTTCCAGTTCCGCCAGGGGGCCGTAGGTCTCGGCGCGGGTGAGGGGCGGCATGAGGTGGTCGATGATGACCGCCTGGGCGCGGCGCTTGGCCTGCGCCCCTTCGCCGGGGTCGTTGACGATGAAGGGGTAGAGGTGGGGTGTGGGACCGAGGAGGGCGTCCGGCCAGCAGTCGGGGCCGAGGGCGACGCCCTTGCCGGGGAGCCATTCCAGGTTGCCGTGCTTGCCCACGTGCACCACCGCCGCGGCGCGCCATTCGTGCCGCAGCCACAGGTAGAAGGCGAGGTAGGCGTGGGGAGGGACCAGGTCGGGGTCGTGGTAGCTGGCGGCGAGGTCGATGTGGTAGCCGCGCGCCGGCTGGATGCCGACGAAGACGCCGCCGAGGCGGATGCCGGGGATCATGATGCGTCCGGCGCGCACCATGGGGTCCGATTCGGGCGGGCCCCAGCGTTCCTCCACCTGACGCGCCAAGTCCTCGGGGAGTTCGGCCAGCAGTTGCCGGTAGCGGCCCAGGTCCAGGCTCTGGAAGGCGGGGCGGGCGTGGCGGGTGTCCAGGTCGTTGGTGACGCCGGCGCGCAGGCGGGCCATGAGGGCGTCGCCGTCGGCGGGGATGTCGTCCAGCGGGTGGCCCCGTTCTTTCAGGGCGCGCAGGATGGCGATGGTGGCGGCGGGGGTGTCGAGGCCGACGCCGTTGCCCAGCCGGCCCTCGCGGGTGGGGTAGTTGGCGAGGACGAGGGCCAGGCGCCGTTCGCCCGGCGGGGTGCGGGCGAGGTCGGTCCAGGCGCGCGCCAGGCGGGCGATCCAGCGGGCTCGTTCGGGCTCGGGGGCGTAGCCGACGAGGTCCGTCTGGGTGCGCTCGGCGCGGCCGACGGTGTCCTTGAAGGCCAGGGGGCGGGTGGTGATGCGCCCGTCCACTTCCGGCAGGACCACCTGCATGGCCAGGTCGCGCGGGCGCAGGCCGTGCTGGCCCTCGGTCCAGTCGGCGCGGTCGGTGGAGACGAGGAGGGCCTGGAGGACGGGCACGTCCCAGGGCAGGGGGTGGGCGCGCGGGTCTTCCACCTGGCCGACGGCGAAGGCGGTGGCGTTGACGACCACGTCCACCCCGGTGTGCGCCACCAGCCCTTCGAGGACGGCGAGGGATTCTTCGTCCTTGAGGGAGGCCACGGCCACCGCCAGGGGGCGCAGCCCGGCCTCGGCCAGGGCCTCGCAGAGGGCGTCCACGGCGGCCGTCTCCCCGGCCTGGTAGTGGGCGCGGTAGAAGGGCACCAGGGCCACCGGGGCGTCGCCGGGGTGGGCGGCGCGCCAGGCGTCCAGGTCCGCCGCCCCCCGTTCGGGCAGGTACAGGAGGGCGCGCGGCAGGAGGCGCGGCGGCGGCGGTTCGTGGCCGTGCCCCAGGTAGCGCCAGGCGAGGAAATCGATGAGGGCGCGGGCGTTGTCCGGCCCGCCCTCGCGCAGGTAGCGCCACACCCGGTGGGCGTCGGCGGGATCGACGTTGCCGCGGGCGATGAGATCGGGGTCGGGCTGGTCGTCGCCGGGGACGAGGATGAGCCGCGCCCCGGTCTCCCGCGCCAGGTCTTGCAGGCGTTCCACCCCGTAGGGCCAATAGGCGCGTCCGCCCAGGAGGGAGACGACGACGACGCGCGCCGGGCGCAGCACCTCCTCGCAGTAGAGGTCGATGGCGGCGTGCTGGCGCAGCACCAGCCAGCTGGCCAGGCGCAGTTCGGGGGCATCGGGCGGGCGTGTCTCGGCGGCGCGCGCCAGCAGGGCGATCTCGCTGTCGGCGCTGGAGAGTATGGCGAGGGGGGCCGGGTCCTGGGGCAGGTAGGCGATGCCGTCCTCGTCCAGGTAGCCCCCGGGGCGCGCCTGGAGGAGGTGCATCAGGCCTCGGCGGCGGCGGGGAAGCAGGCCGCCAGGGCGTCGGCGTCCAGGTCGCGGCCGATGAACACCAGGCGCGTGCGGCGGGGCTCGTCGGGGCGCCAGCGGCGGTCGAAGTGGCGGTCCATGCGCCTTCCGACCCCTTGCAGGACCAGGCGCATGGGCTTGCCGGGGACGGCGGCGAAGCCCTTGACCCGGTACACCGGCTGGCGCGCCAGGGCCTCGCGCACGCCCGCCTCCAGGGCCTCGACGGGCATCTCCGGCAGTTCCAGCGACAGGGACTGGAAGCGGTCGTGGGCGTGGTGGTGATGGTGGTCGTCGCCCTCGTGGTGGGCGTCGTGGTGGGTGCGGATGGCGTCGATGCGGTCCTCGGCGGCGCGCCCCAGGCCCAGCACCACCTCCAGGGGCAGGCGCCCGTGTTCGGCGTACACCCTCTCGACGCTGGCCGGCAGACGCGCGTCCAGGAGGGTGTCCAGGCGCGCGCGGCCCGCCTCGTCGATGAGGTCGCCCTTGGTGACCACCACCAGGTCGGCGCAACTGAGCTGGTCCTCGAACAGCTCGTGCAGGCCCACCTCGTGGTCCAGGTTGGGATCGGCGCGGCGGGCGGCATCCACCGCCTGCGGGTCGGCGGCGAAGGTGCCGGCCAGCACCGCCGGGCCGTCCACCACCGTGACCACCGCGTCCACGGTGCAGGCGGACTTGATCTCCGGCCATTGGAAGGCCTGCACCAGGGGCTTGGGCAGGGCCAGGCCCGATGTCTCGATGAGGATGTGGTCCAGCTCGCCGCGGCGCGCCGCCAGTTCGCGCATTACCGGGAAGAATTCCTCCTGCACGGTGCAGCACAGGCAGCCGTTGGCCAGTTCGATGACCCCGTCGCCCTCCCCTTCCTCGCAGCCCAGGCCGCAGCCGCGCAGGAGTTCGCCGTCGATGCCCAGCTCGCCGAATTCGTTGACGATGACGGCGATGCGGCGGCCGTCGGCGTTCTCCAGCAGGTGGCGCAGGAGGGTGGTCTTGCCGCTGCCGAGGAAGCCGGTGACGATGGTGGTGGGGATCTTGGCCAGATCACGCATGGGTCCGCTCCGTTGCATGGGGGCGGTTATGGTAGCCGCTGGGCGGACGATGACAAGGCGGGCCGCCATTCCCAGGCACCCAGATCCGGCGGGCCGTAGTCGCGCCGTGGCACGGCACCCACCGCCTCCGGCCCGGGCGGCTCGCAGCACAGGGTGAGGG
>WFVN01000273.1 GCA_015491615.1 Gammaproteobacteria bacterium | reverse complement strand
GGAGGGGAGGGCGCCGCGGCCCGCCAGGCTGTAGGTGACCGCATGGCCGGCGCGGTGCAGGGCGAGGGCGAGAGTCCGACCCTCCCCGGTGCCCCCCAGGATCAGCAGGCGCACGGCCTCATCCCGATACCCGCGCGCGGATGCGCCCGCTGCGGTCCACCGCCACCACCTCCAGGGCGGCGAGGTCGGGCAGGCGCGCGCGCACTACGGCGGCGGCCCGCCCGGCCACCACCCGTGCCAGGGGCTCGCCCCAGCGTTCCAGGGCGGCAAGGGCGGTGGGCGCGGCGGCGATCTCCCCGGCATCGGGCAAGCCCGCCTCCTGTGCCCACCGGGCCAGGGCCGCCAGGTCCACCCCGCCCCGGCGACTGTGCAGGTCCATGCGCCCCTGGGCCAGTTTGCACAACTTGGCGAAGCCCGCCCCCAGGGTGAGGTGGGGTACCGGGTTCCGGCGCAGGTACTTGAGCAGGGCCCCCACCACGTCTCCCATCTCCACGAAGGCCAGTTCGGGCAGGTGCCGGTGGAGAGCACGCAGGGCCCGTTCGGAGGTAGAGCCGGTGCAGGCCACCAGGTGCTCGCAGCCGTTGGCGCGGGCCACGTCCACCGCCCGGTGGATGGCGTGTACCCAAGCGCTGCACGAGAACGGCCGGACGATGCCGGTGGTGCCGAGGATGGACAGGCCGCCGACGATGCCCAGGCGCGGATTGAGGGTGCGCGCCGCCAGGGCCTCGCCGTTCTCCACCCCTACCGCCACCGTGAGACCGGTCACCGTACCACCGAGCAGGGGCGAGAGGTGGTCCCGCATCATCTGCCGGGGCACCGGGTTGATGGCCGGCTCCCCCACCGGGACGGGCAGGCCCGGGCGGGTCACCGTGCCCACTCCCTCGGCGGCGCGAAAGTGGATGCCCGGGTTCTCGCTGGGGCTCACACGCGCGAACACCACCGCCCCGTGGGTCACGTCCGGATCGTCACCGGCGTCCTTTACCACTCCCGCCTGAAAGCCCCCCGGGCAGGGGCGCAGATGGTCCAAGGCGAAGCGCACCGACTTGCCCCTGGGCAGGCGGATGGTCACCGCCTCCCGCCGCTCGCCGCGCACCAGGGCGAGGGCGGCGGCGAGGCTGGCGGCAGTGGCGCAGGCGCCGGTAGTGTAGCCGTGACGCAGGGGCGGGCGGGTCATGGCGAGGAGTATACGCCAATCGGATCAGGCACTTGGACCTGGCGCCGAATGGGCATTAAAGCTGGGTGAATATAAAACCGATAAACCCGAGGAATCAGTTTGGTCCGGTGAAATAATGTCCATGGATCGGTGGGCAACAAGAACAAGCCCGATGCGCCTGATTCGTCCCTGATATCCCTGTCTTGGAAAGGAGTCGATATGAGATTCGTCCGTTATCAGGACTGGCGCATCGCCACCAAGATCTATTCGGTCACCGCCACCCTCACCGCCATGTTGCTGGCCCTGGGACTTTTCGGATTGCAGCAGGCCGGGGTCATCGAACGACGGGTGGACGATCTCTATGAAAAGGAGCTCGTTCCCATGGGCCGGGTGGCGGATTTGCAGGCGCGGGTCTTCGAATTGCAACGGCGGCTCGAGGTGGCCTCGATCGCAGGGAAGGGGGAGAAGCGCCTCGATGCGTGGTTACGAAGCGCCGTGGCCGATGTCGAATCGGTCGGGGATTCGTTCCGGTCGGGTTCGTTGGATGCCGAGGACGGGCGCCTGTTGGCGCGTTTTCAACGGGCCTGGGTGGCCTATCTACAACTCGTGCGGCAGGAAATCCTACCTGCCGTCGAACGGGGCGAGTCGGAGACGACCGCGCGCCTCCTCGCTACCCGGGTGGCGGAGCGTTTCCGGGCGGCACATGAGGCGTTGGGGGCCCTGGCGGCGCACCAATTGGAGAGTGCCCGGCAGCGTTACCGGGATGGCCTTGCCGCTTACGAAACCATGCGTTGGGTGACGCTGGCCCTCATTGCCGTCGGGGTGGTCTTCGCCCTCCTGTTGGCGCGAATGATGGTGGGCAGCATCCGCCGCCCCCTGTTCGAGGTGCGCGGGGTGTTGCAGCGCCTGGGCGACGGCGACCTCACCACCCAGGTGGGCTACCGCTCACGGGACGAGTTGGGGGAGATGGCCCAGGACCTCAACAGCGCCATCGCCGCCCAGCGGCAGATGCTCATGCAGGTGCAGTCCACCATCGAACGGTTGGCCACCGCCGGCGAGGAGATGGCCACCGTCACCGAGCAGATGACGCGTACCGTCAACGAGCAGCATGGGGAGACCGATCAGGTGGCCACCGCCATGCACGAGATGACCGCCACCGTGCAGGAGGTGGCCGGTAACATCGGCCTCACCGCCGATTCGGCGCGCGAGGCCCATGGGGAGACCCAGGCGGGTGCCGAGGTCGTGGCGCAGGCCAAGGAACAAATGCGCCTGCTGGCCGAGTGCATCGAGTCCTCGTCACGGACCATCACCGAGGTGGAGCAGCACAGCGAGGCCATCAATGCCGTACTGGAAGTCATCCGCGGGGTGGCCGAGCAGACCAATCTGCTGGCCCTGAAC
>WFVN01000272.1 GCA_015491615.1 Gammaproteobacteria bacterium | reverse complement strand
GTCATGATCTGCGGCCCGGGGGGGATGGGGCGCGGGTAGGGGGCCTTGTGGCGGAAGCCGCCGGGGCGGTCGATGGTGCCCAAAAGGGTGAGCAGCAGGGAGAAGGCGCGGATGGTCTGGAAGCCGTTGGAGTGGGCGGCCAGGCCACGCATGGCGTGGAAGGCCACCGGGCGACCGGTGACCGTCTCGTGGCGCCGGCCCCAGCTATCGGTCCAGGCGATGGGCAGTTCGAAGCCCTGCTCCAGGGCGGTGCGCCCCAACTCGCGCGCCAGGCGCACGATGTCGGCGGCGGGGATGCCGGTGATCTCCTCGGCCCATTCCGGGGTGCATTCGGCCAGGCGTTGGCGCAGCAACTCGAAGGCGGGACGGGCGGTGGTGCCGTCCGGGAGGCGGTAGGCCCCCTCCAGGGCCGGGCGCGCGCCCTCGGTCTTGAAGGGCACCAGGGCCTCGCTCTCGGAATCCCACCACAGGGGGCGGCCGTCTTCGTCGCGGGCGATGCGGCCGTCGTCCTCGCGCACCAGTTGCGCGCCGTTGGTGTACTCCACCACGAATTCGCGGTCGAAGAGGTCCTCGTCGATGAGGACCTTCATCATCGCCATGATGAAGGCGCCGTCGGTGCCCGGGCGGATGGGCACCCACTCATCGGCGATGGCCGAGTAACCGGTGCGCACCGGGTTCACCGAGATGAAGCGCCCGCCGCGGCGCTTGAATTCGCTGATGGCCGTCTTCAGGGGGTTGGAGTGGTGGTCCTCGGCGGTACCGAACATCATGAAGACCTTGGCCCGCTCCAGGTCGGGGCCGCCGAATTCCCAGAAGGAGCCGCCGATGGTGTAGATCATGCCGGCGGCCATGTTCACCGAGCAGAACCCCCCGTGGGCGGCGTAGTTGGGGGTGCCGAACTGGCGCGCGAAGAGGCCGGTGAGGGCCTGCATCTGGTCGCGGCCGGTGAACAGGGCGAATTTCTTGGGGTCGGTGGCGCGCAGGTGCGCGAGGCGCTTCTCCAGGATGTCGAAGGCCTCCTCCCAAGAGATGGGCTCGAAGGCCGAGTCGCCGCGCTCGGCCCCTTCCTTGCGCTTCAGGGGGCGGGTGAGGCGTGCGGGGGAGTATTGCTTCATGATCCCCGAGGAGCCCTTGGCGCAGATCACCCCTTTGTTGAGGGGATGGTCCGGGTTGCCCTGGATGTAGCGTACCTTGCCGTCCTGGAGGGTGACGCGGATGCCGCAGCGGCAGGCGCACATGTAGCAGGTGGTGTGCTTGACCTGGACCTGATCGTCTCGAAGGTTGGCGCTCATGGCGTGGGTCCTGTGTTTGGAGCGGGCTCTTCCAGAAGGCGGGTAATCTACTCAAGCATTCACTGATTTGGCCAATTAAGCTTATTGAAGGGCTCATAAACCCGTCCGCGGTATCGGCGCCCGGACGTTCCCCTTGAACCGACGATTCAAGGGCGGGGGAGGACGTACCGATGTATGGAATGACAAGCCACGCCCCGATGGCGACCGCCGGGGCACGCGCCGACCGTGGAGGATCCCTCTCATGACACGTCTCTTGACCGTACTGTCCTTGCTGCTGGCGGCGGGCGCCGCCCAGGCCTTCGACACCTACCCCTTGTCCGGCCCGGCCCAGCGTTGCTACGCGGTGGCCATGGTGGGATACGATTCGGTCATCAACGCACGCATGGGTGTGCCACCAGAACAGGTCCTGGAGCTGGTGCAGACGCGCGACGAGGACGGCAGGGACCTGGTGAGCGAAGGCCTCTACGGCGACTATCTGTTGAAGGTGATCATGGGGGCGTACCTGTGGGAGCAGTCGCCCCACGCCTACGCGGTGGACACGTTCTACCGCTGCGCCCATCAGAGGGCGGGCTGGCGTCAGGCGGCGCGCTGATTCAGTCCACCTGGCTCCAACGCATGTCCGCCTCCAAGCGGTAGGCGCCGAGGTGCTCATGGGGCAGGGCGCGGCCCCATTCCGCGGGGGAGAGGAGGGAGAAGTAGCGGCTGCCGTCCTCGCGCCGGTAGAGGTGATAGATTCGACCGGGCACACGCCGGACGCCGCAGGGCACGCGGTGCAGGTCCTGATCCCGCTGCGCCTCTTCCAACACTTGTCGCGCCCGTTCCTGTAGCTGGCGGATCTGCTCGGCGATGAGACGCAGTTCGGCATTGCTGCGCGCCGCCACCACCTCGTCGGCACGGGCGATCTCGCGCGCCAGATCCACCAGTTGCACCGCCGGCGCCAGGCGGCTCACCGGATAAGGGGCACTGCGATCGGGCCCTTGATGGTTTGGGCCGCGGTATTTGCCGTCTCCACTCACTTTCGTTCCTCCTGCGCCGCCAAACTATGGCCCACGCCGGGAATGGTTGACAACCATCCTCGGGACACAAAAAATAACTGACCAGTCAGTTATTGAGGCGAAATCATGGGCGAGCATGGCTCGGGACGTTGGCAACGGCGCAAGGCGGCGCGTCCGGACGAGATCCGCGACGCCGCCCTGGCCCTGTTCGTGGAAAAGGGCTTCGCCGCCACCCGCATGGACGAGGTGGCACGCCGGGCGGGGGTCTCCAAAGGCACTGTCTATCTCTATTTCGAGAACAAGGAGGCCCTCCTGCGCTCGGTGGTGGAAGAACTGGTGGAACCGGCCCTGGCGCAAGCGGAGGCACAGGTGGCCGGTCACCACGGCTCGGCGCGCGATCTGATACGTGCCCTCATCAGCCAATGGTGGGCGATGGTAGGCCACGGGCGCCTCTCCGGCCTGCCCAAACTGATGGTGGCGGAAGCAGGCAATTTCCCCGAGCTGGCGCGCTATTTCTCGGAGAAGGTGGTCAAACGGGCCCGACGCCTGTTCCAGCGCACCTTGGAACTGGGCATCGCCCAAGGCGAATTCCGACCTCTGGACGCGGCCGCCGCCGCCCGTCTGGCCATGGCCCCATTGGTGTATGCCTCCATCTGGCGCCATTCCCTGGCCTGCTGCGGTGACGAGGATTTCGACCCGGAGCGTTTCATCCAGGCCCATCTGGATGTCTTCCTCTCCGGTATCGATGCAGCAGGAGCATGCGAATGAGCAAAGGCGCTGTGATGTGGACCCTGACGGTCCTGTGGGCGGTGGGTACGGTTGCGGCTCAGCCCGCTCCCCTCGATTGGTACGAAGTGGTACAGCGAGTGGTACGCGACCAGCCCAGCCTGGAGGCGGCGCGCCTGCAAGCGGAGCGGGCGCGGTTGGAGCTGCAGAAGCTGGAGGCCAGCCTGGGGTGGGTGTTCCAGGGCAATGCCACCGCTTCCCATGAGGTCTCCTTCATCGGTACACCTTCGGACAGCATCCAGGGACGGGCGGGAATCCAGCGACGCCAGGCCAACGGCGTCACCTGGGGGATGGCGGGCAGTTACACCTACCAGAACGATTCCTTCGTCTTCTCTCCCCTCCTCCCCAACCCCTACCACTATTTCACCTGGGACGTGAACGCCCGTATCCCTCTCGGCCAGGGGCGGGGCAATCCGGATTACCACTTGGGCCGCCAGCAGGCGGGAGCGGCGGAAAAAATGGCGCGCCTGGCCCGCGCCGAGCAGCGCGACGTCCTCGCCGCCCAGGCCATCGACCTCTATTTCGCCGCCGCCTTCACCCGCGAGCGCATCCTCAACGCCAAGGCAGGGATCGAGTTCAGCGAACGCATCCGCGCCTACATCCTGCGCAACATGGAGCTGGGTCTGTTCGAGGACAAAGACCGCTTGCAGATCGAGGCGCAACTGGCCGGTCAGCGGGCCCAGCACCGGGCCCTGGAAACGGCCTGGGTGGAGCAACGAACGGTCTTGAACCAGCTCATGAACCGCCCTTGGGACACGCCCTTCCTGCCGCGCATCGACCTCAGCGATGCGGCCTTACCCGAGCTGGAGCGGCTCATCGACCGGGCCCTGGCCTACGACCCGCAATTGGCGCGCCTGCGCGCTCGGCTGGTGCAACTGGACGCCGCCATCGCCCGTGCCCACGACCGCCGCCGCGACAAGTTGGATCTAGTTCTGAAGGCGGGGATGCGTGGCAAGGGGGGGCCGGCGCAGGCGGGTTCGGTGGCCAGTAACGATCTGGCCGCCCTCCTTTCCTTGGAGTACCGCCATACCCTGGACAAGTCCGGCTTCGACGCCGAGCTCGCGCAGGCGCGCATCGACGCCCGAGTGGTGCAAGAGCAGATGCGCGATCGCGAGCGCGCACTGCGTTACCGCATCGCCAATCTGGTGGCGCAGATCCGTGCCCACCGTGCCGCCCTGACCGGTTTCCGCACTCAGTTGGAGAAGGAATCGGCCCGCCTGATGGAGGCGGAGGCGCGTTTCCACGACGGTCGCGCCACCACCGTGGAGCTGCTCCAGTTCGAGAACGAACTCAAGCGCACCGAACTGACGGTGCTCCAACAACAGATCGAAGCGGCCCGCAAGCAGGCGCACCTACGCCTGCTCACCGGCACCCTGTGGCCCACCGGGGAGGAGCCGTCATGAGAGCCATCGTTGCCTTTCTCGTCGACCGCCCCCTGGTGGTCAACCTGATCTCCATACTCCTACTGGCGCTGGGGACCTACGCCATGGTGGACATCAATCGCGAGGCCTTTCCCAACGTCAACCTGGACAAGATCGAGATCTTCGTATCCTACCCCGGCGCCACCCCGCCGGAGATCGAACACCTGGTGGTCATTCCCATCGAGCAGGAACTGAAATCGGTGGACGGGATCGACACCATGGTTTCGGTGGCCTTCCCCGGCTCCGCCCGCATCACCCTGGAGGTGGACCCCGACGCCCCCAACCGCGGTCGCGTCGTCTCCGACGTGCAGTTGGCGGTGGACCGCGCCGATCTGCCCCAGGACCTCCCCGGCGATCCCATCGTGAGCGAGATAGATGGTGCCATGATCCCCATCCTGCGCCTGGCGGTGGGCGCTCCGGTCCCCCCTCTGGAACTCAAACGCCTGGGCGACCGCATCGAAGACGACCTCCTCGCGCTCCCCGGGGTGGGCAAGGTCATCGTCCAGGGCAAGCGCAAGGCCCAGATCCGCGTGGTGCTGGACCCCGAGGCCCTGCGTCGCCACCACATTCCGGTGGGTCAGGTAGCCGAACTGTTGGCCAACTGGAACGTCAACCTACCCGCCGGCGACCTCACCACCCCCGAGGGGCAGAAATCAGTGCGCATCAAGGGTGAGTTCAGCGGCCCCGAGGACGTGGCCGACCTGGTTCTGCGCACCAACGACCGCGGCCAGACTCTGCGCCTGGGAGACGTGGCACAGGTCAGCGAGACCCTGGAAGAGGCGCGCGTCTACTACGACATCGACCAGAAGCCGGCCCTGTCCATCCTCGTTCTGAAAAAGCCGGACGCCGACATCATCGACACCGTGGACGCGGTGCGCGCCTATCTGGACACCATCCCCGAACGCTACGGCGCCGAGGTGGAGGTAAAGACCTTCCAAGACTTTTCCCGCTTCGCCCGCCTGCGCCTGGGGGTACTCACCAACAACGGCCTGGTGGGACTGGCGCTGGTGTTCATCTCCCTCATCCTCTTTTTGCGCCCCTCGGTGGCCCTCACCACTACCTGGGGTCTGCCCATCGTCTTTTTCACCGGCCTCTACGCCCTCTATCTCTCCGGTATCACCCTCAACCTCATCTCCATGCTCGGTTTCATCATCGTCCTGGGGATGCTGGTGGACGACGCCATCATCGTCGGCGAAAACATCACCTATCACATGGAGCGGGGCCTGGCGCCGCGGGACGCGGCGGTGGCCGGGGCGGTGGAACTCATCGGACCGGTCACCACCACCATTCTCACCACCATCGTCGCCTTCCTGCCGATGTTGTTCATGACCGGCATCATCGGCAAGTTCATCGTCGCCATCCCGGTGGTGGTCATCTCCCTGCTGGTGTTCTCCTGGCTGGAGTCCTTTCTCATTCTTCCCAGCCATGTCGCCCACGTCGCCAATCCCCGCGCGCACCCCAAGGAACGGGCCATCGTGCGCTGGCTGGAGGCGGCCTACGCGGTGGTGCTCAAATGGGCCCTCAAACTGCGCTGGCTGACCGTGGCCCTGTCCTTCGCCGCCCTCGCCGGGACCTTGGTGTTGGCCCAGAAGAGCGACTTCGAGCTGTTCCCGGCGGTCGGGGTGGATCAGTACGTCATCCGCGTCACCGCCCCAGCCGGCACCAGCCTGGATCAGATGCGCGCCCTGCTGCGAGAAATTGACCGCGAGGCACGCCTACGCCTGGACGAGGAACACCTGGAAGCGACCCTCCTCACCGCCGGCAGGGTGGCCCTGGACGAGGGCGACCCCCTCACCCAGCGGGGCTCGCGTTTCGGCCAGATCCGTGTCCTCTACACCCCGGCGGTGCTGCGTCCCGGGCACGATGCCCTGGACGACATGCACCG
>WFVN01000271.1 GCA_015491615.1 Gammaproteobacteria bacterium | reverse complement strand
CCTGTGGATCGCCCCGCCCACGAAGATGGACCAGCACCGGCTCGTCGAGGAGGGCTACTACGCCATCTTCGGGCGCGTGGGGGCGCGCACCGAGGTGCCCGGCTGCTCCCTGTGCATGGGCAACCAGGCGCGCGTCGCCGACGGCGCCACGGTGGTCTCCACTTCCACCCGCAACTTCCCCAACCGCATGGGCAAGGACGCGCGCGTGTACCTGGCCTCGGCCGAGCTGGCCGCCGTCTCCGCCCGCCTCGGGCGCATCCCCACGGTGGCGGAGTACATGGAACACGCCCGCCGCATCGAGCCCATGGCGGCGGAGATCTACCGCTATCTCAACTTCCACCGGATGGACGAGTACAAGCGCAAGGCCGCCGAAGTGGCCTGAGCCGGGACCGGTCCTAGGCTTCGTCCGGGTCTCTTCGAAGGGGGATGGCATCTGTGATCGCGAGGTCGCGGATGCCCGCGATCTCATGGCCGAGCATCCGTGCCATCGTCGTATCCTGACATGGGTCTTACCCGGGCCCGGGCCTATACTACCCGGCGATCCGTGTCAGAATAGGGTGATACATATATTCACCCAGTGGAAGCAATGTCACCAAAAGACGACACTCTGCGCCCCCTCGCCTTGTTCTTGACCCTCGCCTTCCTTTGGCTGGGAGCCAACATCGTCCTGCGTTGGGTCAATTGGCCCTTGTTCCACGGCCACGGGGTCTATGGATGGCCGCAACCGCCTTGGTGGGAGTTGGCGTTCCTGGTGGCCGCCAACATTGCCCCGGCCGCCCTGCTGGCGATCCTCGTGGGGGCGGCCTTGCGCCGGGTGGCCCCCTCTCGCTCCCTGGTCATCGCTTGGGCGGTGTTGTTCCTGCTCATTCTGGTGGTGGAGTTGGACATGAGTTGGTACGCCATGGCCAAGACCCATATCACCTGGCGGGACGTGCACATGTTCCTCACCGAACCCTGGTCCGAGCACTTCGGCATCCGCCCCCGGGACGTGCTCCGTTTCGCCGTCCTCATGGGGGGGCACGCCGCGGCTCTGGGAGGTGCCGCTTGGGTCGCCTGGCGTTGGCACGGGCGGGTGGTGGTACCCTGGGGGTTGCTGGCGCGCGGCGGGCTGTTCCTCTCCCTCGCTCTATTGGCGGCGGGCCAGGTGGCGGCCCTGGTGAACGCCGCCGAGGGAGACCGGGACCAATGGGTGAGCGTGGTGCAGGCCAATCCCCTGGCGCCGGGGTGGTGGCACGTGGCCGCCGAGTCGGGCTGGATGCGCGATGCGAACCTGGATGAACTGGAGGCCCGCTTCGGGAGCGACACCCCTTTGCCACCGCCCCCGCCTCCGCTGGGCCTCGCCCCCGGGGCGGATCTGCTCCTGGTGACGGTGGAGGGTTGGAACTTCAATCAGTTCAACGCCCGTACCATGCCTTTCACTTGGGCGCAAAAGGACCGCTGTCGTTACGGGGCCCGCCATTTCGCCACCGGCAACGCCACCCATTACGGCGTCCTCGGTTTGTTGTTCGGTTCGCCTCCCCATTTTTATCGGGGGCCGGAGACGGAGGGGGTGACGGGTTCGCCCTTCGTAACGGCCCTCGACGGGGCAGGCTACCGCACCCGCCGCATCGGCGCCGATCTCACCATCCACCGCAATCTGGGGTTGTATCTGGAGAATTTTTCCGAACCTCCCTTGGAGCAGCCGGACGACGACAAGAACCTGGAGGCAGCCTTGCAGGCCTTGCGCAGGCCAGGCAAGGATTTCGTCTATCTCCATTACCTGAAGACGCATTTTCCCTATCGCCACGCCCCCGAATTCACCGTCTTCACCCCCGAGGTGCCGGAGAGTTTCGACTATTTCACCCCCGATCTGGACCGTTACCGGGAGGCGGTGGTGAACCGCTATCGCAACACCCTGCGCGAGCTGGACGCCTGGCTTGAACGCCTGTTCGAATCGGTGCCGGCGGGGACGGTGGTGGCGATCACGGGGGACCACGGGGAGGAGATGTTCGAGAACGGGCGCTTGGGGCATTCCAGCGCCCTCAATGAAGCACAGACCCGCACGCCGCTGCTCGTCTGCGGGCCGGGGGTGACGCCGGGGGTGTGGGAGACCACCACTTCCCATGCCGACATCTTCCCCACTCTGTTTTCCGCTCTGGGTCTGCCTCAGCCCCCGGGGGAGCGGTTAGGACGGGATCTCTGGCAACGACCGGGGGGAGCGGCCGTCACCGCCTTCAACAACCACACCCGGCAACCCCGTCGCTACCGAGTGGTGGGTGAGGCGGCGTGGGTGGAACTGCGCCCGAAAGATGGGCGTTTGCGCCCTTGGCGGGCCGATCCCTCGGTGCAGGCGGTGCGGGAAGAGGCGCCTTTGATGGAGATGACGGCACACCTCGTGCGCCTGGCGGGGGATCAGCGCAGGTAGGCGTCGTCCATGCCCAAGGCCAGGTCCAGGCGGCGTGCCTCGGCCAGGCCCACGGCGTCGGCCAGGCGCGCGCGGTGGATGTCGGCGCGGTAGAAGTCGGCCCCGGCGATGCGCGCGCCGCTGAGGTCGGCAGCGCGCAGGTCGGCCCGTTGCAGGTCCGCCCCTTCCAGATCGGCACCGCGCAGGCTGGTGCGCCGCAGATCGGCACGTAGGAGGACGGTGCCACTGAGGTCGGCCCCGGCCAGATTGGCGCCGGGTAGGTGTGCGTCCTGGAGATTGGCGTGGGCGAGGCGGGCGCGATGGAGGTTGGCGCGGGCGAGGCGGGCGTCCCGCAGGAGGGCCCCGTCGAGGACCGCCGCGCGCAGATCGGCCCCCGTGAGATCGGCGCCGGCGAGTTTGGCCATGGGCGCGTGGATGTCCCGCAGGAGGGCCTCGGAGAGGTCGATGGCGGGGGCCTCGATGGCGTCCAGGCGCGTGCCGCTCAGGTCCGCGCCGGACAGACGGGTGTCCTCCAGGGTGGCGGCGGCGAGGCGGGCGCCGGCGAGGATGACCGAGGCGCCCGTCCAGCCGTCGGCCTGCGCCAGGGAGAGGTCTACGGCGCGGGCGTCCAGGTGGCGCCAGGTGAGGTCTTGCAGATGCGCGCCCCCCAGATCGGCCCCGCTCAGGGTCCCCCGTTCCAGCACGCAGCCGCGCCAGTGGCTGCCCACGGCGCGCAAGCTCCAGGCCTTCACGTCCCGCCAGGTGAGGTCTTCCAATCGCGCCTCGCCCAGGTCGGCCTGTTGTAGCTGGGCGCCGTCCAGGCGGGTGCCGTGCAGGCGCGCGCGGGTGAGGTGCGCGCGGCTGAGGTCGGCGCCGGTGAGGTCGGTGGCGTCGAGGTCGGCCTCGTCCAGGCGGGCGTCGCTGAGGCGGGCCCCGGCCAGACGCGTGCCGCGCAGGCGGCAGCGGCGCAGGTCGGCGCCGGAGAGATCCAGGGCCCCCAGGTCGAGGCCGGAGAGGTCCTGGCCGGCGAGGACCCGGTCTCCTTCCAGGGTGGCCAGCAGGCGAATGCGGCGCGCGGCGGTGTCGGCGCAGGCGCCGAGGGCGAGGGCGGCGAGGGCGGTGAGGAAGTGGCGTCGGTCCATGCCCGGGCTATCGCCCGGTGGCGGCCGGAACTTGAGTTCAGCCGCCGGGGGTGGCCACCCGGTTGCGCAGGTACACGGGTTGCGCGGCCTCGGCGGGCAGGGCGCGGCCCGCCGCCAGCTCGGCCAGGGCGAGGGGGAGGAGGTCTTCGGCACTGGGGTACCAGTGGGCCCGGGCGCGGCTGGGGTCGAGGCCAGTGGCGCGGGCGAGGGCCTCCCCATGAGCGGCCCAGCCGGTACCCACGGCGGTCCACTCGCCCGCCTCGGGGAGGTGGACGTGGGCCGGGTCGCTCACCCGTTCTTCGGCCAAGGGTTGGGGCAGACCGCCCTCGTCGATGGCGTAGGCGCACCAGTACACCTCGCCCATGCGCGCGTCGATGGTGACCAGCACCCGCCGCGCCCCCAGGCGGCGGTGGGCGCCGCGGGCCATGATGGCGAGGGTGGAGACGGGGATCACCGGCAGGTCGTGGGCGAGGGCGATACCCTGGGCGGCGCCGGCGGCGATGCGCAGGCCGGTGAAGGCGCCGGGGCCGCGACCGAAGGCGACGGCGTCCAGGTCGGCGGGGGTGAGGCCGGCGCGTTCCAGCAGCCATTGGCAGTCGCGCAGGAGGAGGTCGCCGTGGCGGCGTGGGGCGAGGTGTTCGCGCAGGGCCAGGTCGTCCCCGTGGAGGAGGGCGCAGGAGCAGGCCTCGGTGGCGGTTTCCAGGGCGAGGAGGGTGGTCATGCGGTCTCCAGGTGGTGTCTGAGGAAGGCGGTGGCCACCGCCAGGCGGCGGGTGCGGGCCATGGGCGGCAGGCTGTCCAGGAAGACGTGGCCGTAGCCGCGCTCCACCAGGCGCGGGTCGCAGATGGCGAGGACGCCGCGGTCCTCGGGGCCGCGGATGAGGCGCCCCACGCCCTGGCGCAGGGCGGTGACCGCCTGCGGCAGTTGGTAGCCGGTGAAGGGATCCTCACCGGCCTCGCGCAGGGCGTCGATGCGCGCCTGGGTGACCGGGTCGCCGGGGGCGGCGAAGGGGAGCTTGTCGATGACCACGCAGGAGAGGCCAGCCCCTTGCACGTCTACCCCTTCCCAGAAGCTGCCGGTGCCCAGGAGGACACTGGCCGGCTCGCGCCGGAAGCGGCTCAGGAGGTGGCCGCGCGCGCCCTCGCCCTGGACCAGGAGGGGCAGGTCCAGGCGCTCGCGCAGGAGGGCGGCGGCGCTCTGCAGGGCGCGGTGGCTGGTGAACAGGAGGAAGGTGCGGCCGCCGGCGGCCTCGATGAGGGGAACGGCCGCCTCCACCACCGCGCGCGTGTGGCCCGGGTCGTTGGGCAGGGGCAGCCCCTCGGGAACCAGGAGGAGGGCGTTGTGGCGGTAGTCGAAGGGGCTCTCCCAGGCCAGGCAGCGGGCACCCTCCAGTCCCAGGCGGCGCTGGAAGTGGTCGAACTCGCCGCCCACCGCGAGGGTGGCGGAGGTGAAGATCCAGGCACCGGGGTGTTCCTCCATGGCGCGCCGGAAGTCGGGACCCACGTCCAGCGGCGTCTGGTGGACGGTGAATGAGCGGGGGCGCGTCTCCAGCCAGCGGACCTGCTCCGGGGGCATGGGCTGGGCGAGTTGGCGCAGGGCGGCGAGGTGCTGTTCGGCGCGCCGCTGGCAGGCGGCTAGGGTGGGGCCGCGCTGGGCGTCCGTCTCCAGGCGCGCGTGCAGGCGTTCCAGGGGCGGGCGCAGTGCCTCCAGGGCCTGTCTCTTATACACATCT